>CAJPNA010000054.1 GCA_905371865.1 uncultured Carnobacterium sp. | reverse complement strand
ACCAACTGACGCCCTAATTCATTTCGATTACACTCGTTATTTCCATTACTATAGAATCCGCGAGGTCCCAGGAAGCCCTCTATTTCATTTATGCTTCTTTTAAGTAAGCTGGCGCAAGAACCGTGGATAGTGGATTTCTTAACTTTAAGATGGCTTTGAGATCCCGACCAAGATTCAAACTGAGGAGGAACACAATTGGATGTTTGATGAAACTTTGGCGCAGGAGACACTTCCCTACTTTTCCTATCAATAGTATAATGAACCTGAGAATACAGAAAGCGGTGGCAAGAGATGAACAATTATATCAAATGTAATCAAGATCGATGGAATAATGTAAAAAATACCTATACTGAGCCAGTAACACATGAAAAATTAGAAGAAATGAGAAAACATCCCATTTCAGTTGCATTAACGGTTGGAAAAAAAGTTCCTCAAGAATGGTTTGAAAAAGCCAACGGAAAAAAGATATTAGGGTTAGCTTGCGGCGGCGGACAGCAGGGTCCCGTTTTTGCTGCAAAAGGGTATGATGTTACCATCATGGATTTTTCCACATCACAATTACAAAGAGATGAAATGGTGGCTAAACGAGAAGGTTTAACCATCACTACCGTTCAAGGCGATCTGACAAAACCATTTCCATTTGAAGATGAAACGTTTGATATTGTTTTTAATCCAGTTTCAAATGTATATATAGAAGATTTAGAAAACATGTATAAAGAAGCCGCTCGCGTATTGAAAAAGGGTGGCTTGTTAATGGTCGGATTTATGAACCCTTGGATATACATGTATGACGCTGACATTGTATGGGACCAACCCGATGAGGAATTACTGTTACAGTTTTCACTCCCTTTTAATTCAAAAGAGCTTGAAAAGGAAGGCAAAATCACCATCAATCCAGAATATGGATATGAATTTAGCCATACCTTAGAAACGCAGATTAGAGGGCAACTCAAGAATGGCCTCGCGATGATTGATTTTTATGAATCGTGTGATCAAAGAAATCGATTATCCCATTATGGGAATGACTATATCGCTACGCTCTGCGTTAAACTATAATGTGATATTTAGAAAAGAGACAAAATTAGTCCCTCGGTATCTTCATAGTGTTGATGGTAAGGACACCGGACCAAGCCTACGTCTTGGCTCCTACCAAGCTTCAAACTGACTCTACGGGTTTCACCCTAGAGTCAGTATTTCATATGGTTGTTCTTCCTTACCAATAACACTATAGAACCGAGGGATTTTCGTCTCTTTTCAGTATTTCTTTACATTGCGGAGTGCTCTAGAATGAACTGCTAGTGCATAGAATAACTTAAAATAGCCGGTGCTTTTTATGAAAGAAGGAAAATGCGAGTCTCGATGATTGCGTAGTTCAACCTTACGAACATAGTCACGAAATAAGGCTTCCGGGACCTTTTGGATTCTATAGTAATGGAAATAACGGGTGTAACCGAAATGAATTAGGGCGTCAGTTGAGTGTATCAACTTGACGCCCTTTGAAGTTCGGTAGGCAAAGAGACCTTGGCTCTTGCCGGTACAGTTATTCCCTTTACTATGAAGACATCCAAAAGGCCAAAGGAAGCCTTCGGTCTTTTTTATTATTTTTGAACGAACACAACTTCGAGCTCGCCTTTTTCGTTCTGAAGGGCGCGGAACATAATCACGTCGCCGGTGGAAGTCCCCCTGGAGTAAACCCAGGAACAGCTTCCCCAATCATTTGTCCAAATTCATTTGTCTTCATATCCTCTTCTACCTTCTATCTGTGACTCGCATCACTTCTCAAAGTACCTTATTATACCACTTCTTTAGAAAAATGAGGACTTCCTACTCTGCTGCTTCCTCTTCTGTCTCCACTAAATAGAGCTCCTGGAGGCCACTGATAGGAAGCCACCTTGCTTCTGTCTGTGACTCCACGTAGACTGCTTCATCGCTCAATTCTACAGGCACACCTACCACCATTTCATGTCCTTCCTTCTTCTTCATACGAAAACACGCCAGTTGCCGGTGGACGTAGAGTTGTGTGAGGAGCGTCCATTTTCCCTCTTTCGTGAGACGACTTGTGTAATGCTCCATCCGCTTCTCCTTGGCGATTTCACTCGTATGTTCGGACAAGAAGAAGCCTTGCCACTTCGCCATGCCACGGTCTTGGTATTCTCTGGTTGCTTTATACGGTAAATACATACGCATGTTCATGTCAATCCATCTAACCCTCCTGCCGAATGCCCTCCGACGAGCTGACTTCTCGCCTTCACGCGGGACGATTCTAATAGAGAGTTCGCCTTCAAAAGCGAGGTGAAGCCGAATTCGTCGCGAATCGTATCGACAGCCTTTTGCAATTTTTCTTCCTTTTCGACCTGCTCATAATCATCGAACAATGAAAATACCGTAATCGCCTCATCTACGAGCCCTTGATAGGAAATCCCTACCCGACGGACCGCGCCACTCGTATACTTCTGGCGAAACAAGTCTAATACCACCTCCGTCAGAGGCTTGGTTTGATTCGTTGGGTCGATTTTTCGTTGCGCTTGAATCGATTTTTTCTCCTCCGTTCTGGAGTACCCCACATGAATCGATACACAAGTCGTCTTCTTGCGGACCCTGCGCAGGCGAACGGCTACTTGCTCGGCCATTTCTCTTAAAATCAACTCGATATCACCCTTTTGACGGTAATCTTTCGGCAAAATTTGCGAGTTCCCGATGCCGTGTGATTTGACCTTATAGGGATGATGGACATTGCTCTCATCAATGCCATTCGCATGAAACCACAGCTCCACGCCCATAATTCCCAAATGCTTCTTCAATAAATCCGCATCCGCCTGCGCCAATTCCTTGATCGTGTAAATCTTGAGCTGGTTCAGCCGCTTTTCCATGCGACTGCCAATCCCCCAAAAATCCGTCATCTTCTCGATTCCCCAGACCTTCGTTTCAACGTCCTCGTACGACCAGTTGGCGCGCATATTCTTCGCGTTCTTAGCTTCATTATCCAGCGCGAGTTTAGCAAGGAGCGGATTCGCATTAGACATCCCCACCGTCGAATAAAGCCCCGTCTCCTTCCAAATCGCCCGCTGAATTTGCGCGGACAAGAGGTCTAATTTATCCTTTCTAGAAAGTGTCGGATCCGGGAAGAAATAATTCAAAGAAGTCGTCAAGTCGACAAAGCCTTCATCGATGGAATACGGATAAATCTCGCTCGTCGTGGCAAAATTTTGCAAAATGCGCTGAATCTGCATATTAATCCGGATATACTCGGACATTCTTGGCGGGACAATGACGGTCGCTCTCGCCCATGCTTCGATGAAACGCACGAAGGCTGCATCCGTGGGAAGCCCTTGACGCTCGGCCTTATAATAGGAAAAGCGACGCGTATGAAGATCAAACGGCAAATCGTAGGTCCGACCGACATTTTTGCGCCCGAAGACTTTCTTAAAGACGGGAGAAGACGCCAGAATGAGCCCTTTACAATTATCCGCGCGACTCATCACACAGAGCGAGGTCTTGAGCGGATGGAGTCCTCTGGCGATACATTCGACGCTTGCATAGAACGACTTCATATCGATAAACGCAATGTCGCTTCTTGGTTCCAAACTGTAGTCAATCAGAGTCATCGAACACGCCTCCCTTCTTACGATACTCTTGCGGTGAAACGATTCATCTTGCACGCAACCCCTAGAAACAGCTCTGTAGCAACGTTTCTAAGGCGCTTTTTGTTGGATTTTTTCTCTTTTAGTGGCGATTCTGTTTGAACTACCTTAGTTATAACACGAACGTATGTTCTCTTTCAAGTGAAATTCCTTCTCGATTTTCAAAAAATGAAGTCCCCCAAAAAAGGAAATTATTACAAGGAATGTTCTTGAATTTCCCCAAACGTACGAGTATAACTTCCCTTATGAAAAAGACCGCTATTCACTTAACAGACGGACCGATTTTGCGATCCATTATTACATTTGCAATTCCAATGATTATTTCAAATATATTCCAGCAACTCTATAACACTGCCGATATTATGATTGTAGGGAGGTTCCTTGGGCAGGATGCGCTGGCGGCTGTTGGACGACTGCAGCCATCTTTGAACTGCTTGTGGGATTTTCACTCGGCGTCGGCAACGGAATGGGCGTCATCATCGCCCTCTCAACAAACCGCATCGGCTCGCTCTTCTATGTGCCGTTAGCCCTCCTACTAATCTTGCTCAATAGTCTGCAAGGGCTTGGGCAAAAGATGAAGCCATGAAGAGAGGGCTACTGGAAGATTTTTAGGTGTTGTTGGTTTTCTTTTGGGAAATCCAAAACACCTCTTTTTTTACGAAGAATTTGGCGTATAATGAAGATGACTAAATAGAAAGCGGTGATGAAATGGGACAACTGACAGATCAATTAAGGCAGACTTTTGTGGAGGTATATGGCACGGAGCCGGAGGAAAGCTTTTTTGCGCCGGGTCGTGTGAACTTGATTGGGGAGCATACCGACTATAACGGCGGGCATGTCTTTCCTTGTGCAATTACGCTGGGAACTTACGCATGGGTGAAGCCTCGCACGGACAAGAAGCTTCGTCTGTATTCGGATAATTTTCCGAAGGACCGCATTCGCGAACTGGACATGACCGATCTAACTTACAAGGCTAGCGACTCATGGGCGAATTATGTCAAAGGCGTCTTCGTGTACTTGGCAGAGCTCGGCTTCGCCTTTCCACACGGCATGGACATCGCATTTTACGGAAACATCCCGAACGGCTCAGGCCTCTCATCGTCAGCCTCCTTCGAGCTGCTCGTGGGCGTCATCGTTCGCAAGGTCTACAGTCTGGATATCGACACGCTTTCCCTCGTGAAGGTTGGGAAACGGGTGGAAAATGACTTCATTGGTGTGAATTCTGGCATCATGGACCAGTTCGCTGTGGGGATGGGCAAGAAGGACCACGCCATCTTCCTCGACTGTGCTACGCTGGAGTATGAACTCGTTCCAGTGAAGCTCGGCGACTATCGTATCGTCATTATGAACACGAATAAACGCCGCGAACTGGCCGATTCGAAGTACAACGAACGCTTCGCCGAAACGCGGATTGCCTTGAAGGAGCTACAAGAGCATGTATCTATCGATAGCCTGGGAGAACTCACTATCGATCAGTTCGATGCAGTGAAGCATCACCTATCCAGCGAGCTCTTCGTCAAACGTGCTCGTCATGCCGTGAGCGAAAATGAACGGACGGTGCTTGCGACACGTGTCTTAAAAGAAGGCAATCTCGCCCACTTTGGACGTCTCATGAACGAAAGTCACCTCTCGACCGAACTTGATTACGAGGTCACTGGTAAGGAACTCGATACGCTCGTACACACCGCTTGGGAACAAAGTGGCGTTCTTGGCGCTCGTATGACAGGTGCAGGATTTGGCGGTTGTGCCATCGCGCTGGTGCATAAGGACCATATCGATACCTTTAAAGCCAACATTGCCAAAGTTTATACTGAAGAGATTGGCTATGCCCCAAGCTTCTATATTGCGGAAATCGCGGACGGCGCGCATTAATATAAATAAAAAGAAAAGAGCATTGGATTTAGTCATCCAATGCTCTTTCTGGCTTTAGTGATTTGAGATATCTACTTTTCTTGCTCCTTTAATACACCATAAATCTCTTTAATGTCAAGACACGCTCCATTCAAGGTAAATAAAAGGTGTGATTTCTCTCATACATGAAGAAGGTGTGCCAGTTTAAAAAAAGACAAAAGACCCACGGTTCTATAGTGTGAATGGTAAGAAGAGCAACCAATGGGAGTAAGACAGAAGAAACTTGTTTCTTCGTAGTCTTACCCCCGCAAGGACAAATAGAATTCCTTGAACTGCTTGACAGTGAAGAGGAATTCATTTGTCTACTGCGTTAAAGTTTCAGCACACATTAAATTGTGTTTGCTCTCAGTTTGAAGCTTGGTAGGAGCCAAGACTTAGGCTTGGCTCAGTGCCTTACCATCAACACTATGGAGCAACCGAGGGTTATTTTTGTCTTTTGCATTATTTTTGAACTGACACCACTTCGAGCTCGCCGTTTTCATTATGAAGGACGCGGAACATAATCTCGTCGCCTTCTTTTGGCCCGTCTGGATGCTTCGAGTCCATCAAGAGCGTTCCAAAGCACTGGTTGCCTTCCACGCGTGAAATGCGCACCCACAAGCGTTCTGGATCTTTGCTCTTGTCTTCGTAGTAGATGGCCACGCCAAAGTCATCGGGATGTGCGCGGTGGCGGAATTGGTCGAGGCCTTGGAAGAAGCGTGTTTCTTCTTTTTCCTTGCTCTTTGTGTCATAGACTTCCGCAATGACGCGTCTTGCACGGTCTGCAATATAGGAATCGACTTCAATCCATTTCATCGAACAGAACTCGCAGTCATCGAGGTTCGCAAGACGGATAAGATACATCGTCTCTTCGGGGATAAGGCGCATGTCTAGCGCCGATTCGCCTTCTTTAGCGATCCATAGCGGTTGGAACGAAACGCCAGCCTCCTCGTCGATATATCCGTAGAGGACAAGCCCTGTATCTCCTGGCTGGGCTACTTCTGGCATCACGTCTTCGATGAGCGATGCACAGCGAACATAGACTAGTTCATGGTAGAAACTTCTAAACGAAGCCTCTTTGACGGGTCGCATTTGTTGCGCAATCGGGATTTCATTTGAAAACAGCTTTCCTTCCATATCGACCCCTATTGGAAATCCACATCGTTCTAGCCAATCCTCACTCGTCACTTCCGGGATCGGTTCGCCAAATGCTTTATTCAAGAAACGACTTCTACAATCGTCCACTAGGTTTCCAGGAAGGTGTATCGTGAGATCTTCTAACCATTTCCAACGATAATCGTCCGGCAAATGCAAGAGCAAAATCTGCGTCTTGCCTTCATGCTCGTAAATGTCCAGCACCTTAAAGTGGCTGTCGCGGTTAGCGATACAGAGTCCCCAGTTAGTTCCATGTTCTGCATAAGACAAGTCCACCATATGGTTCGATAAAATACTATAGCGGTGCGTCGTCACCATTCCTCCAACACGACACGTCGCATCGGTAAAGGCGGGATTACGAACGACCTCCCCGACTCTGTAACACGCCACTTCTTCCGGCGTGAGGTTGATATCTCTTGCAAAGAGCTGCAATCCCGGCAGCATCTCATTCATTAATTCTTCCATCTTCTTCATCTCCGGCATTCGTTTCACTCCTATTTCTTTATCCTTTACCAGGTGGCACGCAGTAAGCGTTCATTCTGATACGGTACTAAATTGACCTTGCTAGATTGAATCTCTCCACTGGAACTACGAACCGTCTGAGGCGCCTCCGTCCCTATCAACAACACACCCGAATGTCCATTTTTAGCAAAGACGAGAACGGTCTTCCCCGATTTCGACACATAGCACTCGACGACCTCATAAGGAACTCCTCCTGATTGCCAAGTGAGATCGTACCAGCGAAAGGAAGCCTGTTGCCCAGAGACGGTTGCATATTCAAAGAGCTGGTCGGGAACCATTAAGTCATAGTACTTGCGCTGCGTGGCTAGAGAGGTCCGTTCGAATACTTCCCCTTTTTGACGGGCATATTCCTCCATCGCTTCCGCAACCGTGACGGACTCAACCGTTGTCTCCACCACCGTCGTTGCTTGCATGGTCGTCGGTGTAACAGTCGTCGTCACGGCTTCTTCCGACCTTTTGGTACATGCCGCAAGTGCCAAGACAAAAAGCGCTGATGCTAGTAATCGTCTGCCCTTCATCCTCTCTCCTCCAATCATGAAAAATCCCAGTAGAAACTCATATAAAAATACCGCACAAATAAAATTAAATACACTAAGATAATATCCTTACTTTTTTTGACAACTAATATCGTAATACTCATAAAAAATTGCGCATAAGTCTTTATAAACAGCTTCTAATTCTTCTGAATATTCTCCATTAACTTTCTTTTGATCAATACTTTTTTTTATTTGTTTTAGTTGGAACTCCACCTTTTCAAGATTATAATTTATTGCATGTCTACTTAAATATAATTTTAATTCCTTATACATATACTCCCCTATCGCTGTAAGAGGAACTATATTGCCCTTGTCATCTCTCCCTAGTTGTCTATCGTATTCGCTAGTACAGGGATTGATAAATCCTTTATTTTGAATAATAGTTATCTCGCTGTTATCTCCTATCCATTTATCTTTTTTTGCCCTGTTACAATAAGGACAGCTATACATTAAATTCTCATACACAAATTCTAAATGTTTAAATTTACTTTTAGGTGCAAAATGATCAATGTGATAATTATCTTCTCCTCCACTATACCTATCAAAATCGTCGCAATAGGCACATTTGTTTTGAAAATCAATCACCAATCTTTTTTTATTACTTTTAATAGTTTTCCATTTTTCTCCCTTATATGAGTGCTTAGGGACTCTATTTCTTATCTTGTTCATAATTACCTTCTCTAATAAGATTATCTAATCTACTAATAATTTTATCTAATTTGTTAGAAAAATCTATTTT
>CAJPNA010000053.1 GCA_905371865.1 uncultured Carnobacterium sp. | reverse complement strand
GTAATCTATATATGGAAAGTAAATTTACATTCAAAAATAAGATTGAAAAGTATTCATTAACAGACACTTTTGATCCGAACTCTGGTCAGGAGATTCTTACATTATATTGCTCACACATGCCTAAACCTGATTATGCAAAGTATAATTTTGATAGCTTAACGGGTCTTGTTACAAGTAATGTAGACTCAAAAAAAAATAATCCGTTTGGTGAGTTCTTGTCCATTAACAAAAGTACCTTTATAGATTATTTAAATAAATATGGATTTTTATTTGATTGGGAAAGTAGTGAAAATTATGATAGCATTGAGTTTAATTACATTCTTGAATTTCAAAGCAGACTTAAACTTCTTTTATCAATTTTTAACAATATCGCCAAATCGATTGAATACAAAGAATTATTATTAAGTACATTCTTATTAATTGGTAAGCCACAGTTAGAGCTAAATCTTGGAAAAAGTAAATTCATATTCCCCTCTTTGTTTCCATTTCATGTGCTTCGCAATTCAATACCAGAAAAAAACTTAAGTGATATGACAACCAGGCATACCTCTTCAACTGGTAAAATAACGACGTACATAAAGGTAGAGAATAAATTTTCCGAAAACGGATACACATGTGATTTAGATTTTTTATATTATCAAGACATAATTGAAAATTTACAATACGATGATTTTATAAAAGATATTTTTTATCTGTATGTAAACAAGCCTGCAAATCTTGAACCTATAACAGCACACATTATTGACTTCATATATTTGTTTTTCAGTAAAGTTGGTATTTGCGACATTTCAAATACGAATTTAAAATTTGAAGATGAAGACTTATCAAATTTTATGAAATCAAGTGAATTGAAAAATGCACTATTAATCTTGTCAAAGGAAATACTTGCACTGGAAATTAATAGAGGATTAGCTAAAGTCCAACCTAAAATAAATTTAGATACTTTACTACCTGATTGGAATTTACCAGATTTAATTTCAGCATTTTACTTCACTTTATTTTACTCAAATCCTAAAATTGCCATGTATAAAATTTGCGAGAATATAGGATGTAACACCCCATTTTATGTCCAAAGGTCAAATACAATAAAAAAATATTGCTCTGAAAGTTGTAAGAACGCTTCTTCTCAGAGAAGATATAGAAATAAACAAAAAGACTTTCAGTGAAAATTATCACTGAAAGTCTTATTACATATTTGCTAATTTTTCATCAACCTTCTCGGAGATTAAATCGGATAATTCTTGGATATACTGAGTCCGATTTCTAGCAGAATTATGTACCAAAGTTTTTACATCGACTAAAATACCTTGAACTCGCTCATAAGTTTTATCCTGACCCTTCCACTCACCAAGAGCTTCTCCGATATACTGATACATTCCATCTGTTTGAAAAATTTCGTGACTCTTTGAAAATGGCATTAAGAATGCATTATAAACTTTTGAATTCTGTCCATGTAATTTTTTAAGCAAATCTTGATTTGCCACATACTCACCATATGTAATTTGCTTATTAATACTTGTAGAAGGAGGCAAATCTTTCATTAAGTTAGTTTGACCAAACTTGTAATATTTTGCATCTAATACAAAAACATTGTCATTATGAACCATAATAGTATCCGGTTCTAATGCATACCCTTTTGAAGTTTTTGTCTCAAAAACTAAATCCCATTTTGTTCTAGGAAAATATGAAGTTTTATTGGCAATTCCATATGTATAATCTATAAGATTTTCCCAGATATATTGGAAATTATTAGTTCCAAAATAAAACTTATCAGGTTCCTCTTGCCTATCCTTATAATTAAGTATGTCAATCATACTTTGGAAAAGTCTTCTCTCCATATCATTAAAAGTTGTAGCCATCTTTTTTTTGATTATAGACTCAAACTGAGATCTATTATAATTAATACGAGCTTTTTCAGGTTGAGGAAGCTGATACAGCCATCCCATATTTAGAAAAGCTTCATATACACAGAATTTGTTTATTTCCGTTAAAAGAGTAATATCAGTATCACTTTGCTTCTTAGATTCCATTTTCAAAAATTTAAATCCATTTCCTTGAACAACTGGTTGAACACGTTTTATAGTTCTCGCCCAATTAATTCGGCCACCCAAAGTTTGAATATAGTACTCTTCAGTCTCCTTGTAATATGTACCACGATTAATAAAATCATGTATAACAAATGTATAAGCCTCCATAGGAAAGTTTAACGTTTTTAGAGCTTGATTCACGTTTACAGTTCTTAGGCGAGACTCTTCATCATTATGAGCTTGTAAGACGGAAACAAGGGCAATTATGTCTCTTCTTGCTGTTTCTACATCTTTTGCAATCTCAAACCCTAATGGAAAATTTACAGTAACTTCTTGTACACCTTCTATTATCTCAGCTTTAATACCAACAAACGTATCACCTTCCATATTTGTTGCAACACGACACATATCCAGTAAGGATTTATTCGGTACTGTCAACATCTTCTTCTCCTGTGTCGTTGTTATTATCTATTAAAGTTGCTTCCTTAAGATTTTCTAACTCCTCTTTGATATCTTTGGCGAAAACATCAAAACGCCCATTTTCAGGATTATCATTATCCGTGAATCGCTTAATAATTGCCTCTAAACTTGGATACAAAGCAACATCAAAGATATCTTCACGATTAAACTTGAAGGCATCATCCCAAAGATATTTCAAAACTTTTTCTGCAAAGCGTTTATTTTTTTTATTGAATTCATTACCGGAATCACCTGCTGGTACTTGATGTATCCGTTCAATATTCAATACATTACCAGAAATAAAATATGCTCCCATTCGCTTATCTTCTGAAGTTAGAGTCTGGCTACTAGTCTCAAGAATTTTTTTATTGATAACTTTGTTGAATACTTTCCAAGAATATTGTGTATCAGCAATAAAATAATTCCCATATTCCGATAAATCAACATCATTTTCAATCATTTCCATTGTCCATCGACGTTGAAATGCTGTATCAAGAGTGAATACATTTTGGTCTGCGGTATTCATTGTTGCAAGTAACGATAAGTTAGAAGGGATTTTAATTTGATGAGACTTATCACCATAAATTTCCGTAGCAAGTATTGAATTGTTAATACCGTAGACGCTTTCACCGCTAGCACTTCTATCCAATAATTGAAAGATTTCTCCAAATATTCCGGGAGCATTGCCTCGATTTAACTCCTCAATTACAAGATAATAGTGTTCACTAGGGTTATCAATTGCCTTTTTCACAATTCTTGTAAAAGGTCCAGGTGAAAAAAGATAGGTAATATCTCCATTTTCTTTTACAGTAGGCATTATTTGTCCGACAAAGTCAGTATTCATATAGTCCGGATGAAAGACTAATCGCTCCATTCTATTTTCATCATTGCAATATTCGGTAGCAATTTTAAAACTTTTTCCAGACCCAGGAACCCCATAGAGAAGAATATTATCACCCACAAGGTTCGTATTGTCATAATTGGTAGTAACTACACTTCGGCTGTCCATTTCAACAAGTTCAAAGTACTTATTTACATCACTTAAATCAAAATCTGCATCAACGAGATACTTTACAATTATTGCTACATGTTCAGAAGAAGCATTAATTAACTTTAATAAAGCTAAAATTGGTGATATAAAACTATCCCCCCTGTGGATTTCCTTCCCGCCATGCCACCAATGATAATCGGTAACAAATTTCTTTAGAAATAACGTATCAGTTTCAGTAAGATCTACTGAGATAGTATCAAATAAATTTTCATCTAATTCACCATTTCTAGCTGTTTGGCAAAATTCTTTAAAATCATCGCCCGATAGTGTGTCCAACAGGATTGATTTATATTTAAGGAATTCTTTATAATATGGCGCTGCAATAAAAGCAAGATAAAACCACTGATTCGGAATTATAATAAACTTACTATTAGTGTGATATTTTGAATTATACTGTTCAAAATAAATTTCATCACCTAACATATCAATATGTTTTTTATAATTCTCTTTAAATTCAGTAGAGAGAATTACCTCAGTGTCATTTTTTGATAGAAATTCCGATGCTATTCTGCTTTGCTCATCAAAAATAACTCCTAAATCCTTTAGCATAATTAGGCCTCCTAAATTGACTAATATCATAAAATGTGTTAAAGTGTCAATTATAGGACAATTTGACCTTTGATAGACACATTTTAGAAAGTAATAGAAAATTGACTACTACCAATATTTTATCAAAAAAAACTACAATTGCAGAAAATCTTTCGGGAAATGATATAAAATATCTACGAAAAAAATATAATCTCACTCAAAAAGAATTAGCAGATGCACTCGGTCTTCAAAAATTTGGAGATAGAACCATTAGACGTTGGGAAGCAGAAGAAACGCATCCTTCAAAACTTGAACAGTCCAGTATTCAGTCTTTTTTTAATTCTCTAAAGAATCCGCCTTTTATTATTAGTGAAAATCTTCCGTTCAAAATGATCGATCTTTTTGCTGGAATAGGTGGAACTAGATTAGGTTTCCAATTAACAAATGAAGTAGAAACTGTATTTACAAGTGAATGGGATAAATTTGCTCAAAAAACATACATTACTAATTTTGGAGACACTCCAGAAGGTGACATCACTCAGATTGATGAAAATACTATACCAGATCATGATATACTCGTTGCTGGTTTTCCTTGTCAAGCTTTCTCCCAAGCAGGTAAACGTCTAGGATTTGAAGATACTCGTGGAACTTTATTTTTTGACGTTGCTAGAATAATAAAAGCTAAACGTCCAAAAGCTTTTTTACTTGAAAATGTCAAAAACCTAAAGACACATGATAAAGGTAAGACATACAAGATAATCATTTCAACTCTTGAGAATTTAGGATATAGTACATCAACTGTACTTTTTAAGGCCAGAGATTTTGGTGTACCACAAAATAGAGAAAGGATTTATATAGTTGGATTTGATAAGACTTGTGTAAATAATTTTAGTGAATTCCGTTTCCCTGAACCGTTTCATTTAGAAACTAAACTAGGAAATATTCTACAAACTGATGTTGATGAAAAGTATACTATCTCCGATAAACTCTGGGAAGGACACCAAAGAAGGAAAGCTGAACATAAAACAAAAGGAAATGGATTCGGCTACTCACTATTTAATGCTGATAGTCCATATACAAATACACTTTCTGCTCGATACTACAAAGATGGAAGTGAAATATTAATAGAACAAAAAGGTAAAAACCCACGTAAAATTACTCCACGAGAAGCTGCTAGACTCCAAGGTTTCCCTGAAGAGTTTATAATTCCGGTTTCTGATACACAAGCCTACAAACAATTTGGAAATTCTGTCTGTGTACCAACAATTCATGAAATTGCTAAACAAATACTAGCCGTCCTAAAAAAATAGTTAATATATAAAGTCTATCAATTGAATTGATAGACTTTTTTAATTCTAGTTGCAAAATATAAATATTCTGATATAATTTTGTTGAGTTATAACTAGACAAAAAGGAGGGGAACATGTTTTCTCACGGAAGATTAAAACAACGAAGACTTGAAATAAAGTTATCACAGACTGCAATCGCTAATCAATTAAATGTTCATCGTTCCGCTTACCATAATTGGGAAAACGGAAGAAACACACCTAATCAAAAAAACCTCACCGCTCTCGCTGCTATTCTTGATGTACCAGTCACTTATTTTGAATCTGAATACAATATCGTAAATAACTATCTTCAGTTATCTCCCGATAACCAGCTAAAGGCAGAGGAGTATGTTGAGGAACTTCTTCTTTCCCAACAAACTTCAAACGTCATTCCTCTCTTCTCAGTCCAAGTGCTATCAGATATCCAACTCTCAGCTGGTCTTGGAGAAGGATTCTTTGACGAGTTTGAAACTGAAACAATCTACTCTGATGAGGAACAATACGGTTACGACATTGCTGCTTGGATTGAGGGAGATTCTATGGAGCCTGTATATAAGAGTGGAGAAGTCGCACTAATTCGTTCAAACGGTTTCGACTATGATGGTGCAGTCTATGCATTATCATGGAATGACTCAGTCTATATCAAAAAACTCTACCGTGATGAGGATGGATTTAGAATGGTATCCTTGAATAAGGACTATCCAGAGAAGTTCATCCCTTACGAGGATGAACCTAGAATTGTTGGTCTAGTTGTAGGTCACTTTATGCCTGTCGAGGGAGTATAGTCATGAAGCTAAAGGATATTTTAGAACTTGGGACGTATGGTTTCAATCCGAACTGTAAAGTTGAAATATTCTGTATGGACAACTTTGAAGAGCGGCTAGAGAATGAAGGATTCGATGAAATTCTTATTCCTCAAAATGATGATGCAAAAATCTATCCTTACGCTTTTTTGATAGAGGATTCTATTTTGATTGCTATGACCGAGGTGGATGACGATATCAATGAATGTTAAAGAAATGATTTACATCAAAGACGAACGTATTATCTTCACCCCTGACAAATTTGAATACGACATCACTGACTACATCGGAGAACTTATCGAAGAGCTAGAGAAACTAAAAAGGAGATAATCCTATGGGCTATATCGACTATTCTATTGAACCTCAAAGTGACATAGCCTTCCTCGATATGAAGTCCTTCTACGCTTCTGTAGAATGTGTGGATAGAGGTTTACATCCACTCTACACATCACTGTGCGTCATGAGCCGTGCAGACAACTCGGCAGGATTGATTCTCGCTTCTTCTCCAATGTTTAAAAAAGTATTCGGTAAAGCAAATGTAGGTCGTTCCTACGACTTGCCATTTGATATAAACACTCGAAAATTCAGCTATCAGAATGCGTGGAAACAAGGTCTTGAGGTAACACCGAAGTATAAATCTTTCATCGAACACTGGGCAAAGCGTACACTCATCGTTCCTCCGCGAATGGACAGATATATTGAAAAGAATCTAGAGATTCAGCATATATTTCAAGACTATGCTGCTCCAGATGACATTCTCCCCTATTCAATCGATGAAGGCTTTATTGACCTTACTAGCTCACTTTCTTACTTTATTTCTGATAAGTCAATGTCAAGGAAAGATAAGTTAGATAATGTTTCGGCTATGATTCAGAGAGATATTTACAGTAAAACAGGTATTATCTCAACTGTTGGAATGAGTAATTCCAATCCTCTTCTAGCTAAACTAGCTCTAGATAATGAAGCTAAAAAAACTGCTACAATGAGAGCGAACTGGTCATACGAAGATGTAGAAACCAAGGTATGGGCCATTCCAAAACTAACAGACTTTTGGGGGATTGGTAGTAAAACCGAGATTCATTTACAAAAACTTGGTATTCATTCAATCAAAGAACTAGCCAACTTCAATCCTGATATTCTCAAAAAAGAATTCGGCAAAGTTGGTGTTCAGCTATGGTTTCACGCAAACGGTGTTGATGAGAGCAACGTCCATGAACCCTATAAACCAAAATCACGAGGATTGGGTAACTCACAAGTACTTCCTAGAGATTACAGAACCCAAAGAGAAATTGAAATCGTATTAGCTGAAATGGCTGACCAGGTTGCTAACCGTCTTCGCTCGGCACATAAAAAAGCTACTGTCGTTTCTATTCATATTGGCTATTCTAGAACTGAGATGAAAAAATCAATTAATGCTCAGAAAAAAATTGACCCAGCAAATCTTCCAAAAACAATGGTTGGTCATGTACTTGAATTATTCCGAAAGAAATACACCTCTGGTGCAGTGAGGCAAATCGGTGTGTCTTATGGTGGCTTTGTAGATGAAAACTTTACTCTACTGTCACTTTTTGATGATGTAGAACAAATTGAAAAAGAAAATAGACTTCAGACAGCAATTGATGTTGTCAGAGAACAGTTTGGCTTTTTAGCTATTCAAAAAGGAACCGTCCTAACCGAAGGTTCCAGAAATATTGAACGTAGTAAACTTATCGGCGGTCATTCCGCTGGTGGATTGGAGGGATTAAAATGATTGATCGTTCATACTTGCCATTTCAGTCAGCAAGAGAGTACCAGGATACTAAGATGCAAAAATGGATGGGCTTTTTCCTATCTGAGCATACATCAGCACTCACTGACGATGCAAACAAAGTAACGTATATGTCAGATTTGTCACTGGAGAAGAAATTATTACTCCTCAGTCAGGTGTATGCTGGGCAACTGAACACGCGCATTCATGTTGTTAAAAAAAACAATCAAGTTTCCTATACTGGAACAATACCAAGTCTGACCAAAGATTTCATTTTGATAAAAACTACAACAGGTCACATCAATTTGAAATTAAAAGACATTATTAGTATTGAACTTGTCGAGGAGGTGCTCTATGAATCAGCTTGAGTTTCAGCGTAATCACCTACAAATGGACTATTATAGCGAGAGCTACCAAGATTTTGAACGTGACTTCTACCGCTACTCTAACATGAATATTCCATTGACCTTCCTGACCGATGATATCCTCAAAACAATGGCAACTTCTCGTAAGAATTACTTTGTCCTCAATAAGGAAAAGACTAGGGATAACCGTGATCACTTCTTCATTTTCGACGTAAGTACCGTAGATGAGAATCCGCTAATCTATCATTATAC
>CAJPNA010000052.1 GCA_905371865.1 uncultured Carnobacterium sp. | reverse complement strand
CTCTATGATACATCAGATGACTTTTGGTGTCAATGACAATATTCGGTTGATATCGTCTATTTCATCAGACGATTTAATTATACGATAATGTGCGTCTATTATCTGCTAAATGCAGTAACATCGCGTCTCTGGCAGCGACAGCATCTCGATTTTTAATTGCTCTTACAATTTCTCTATGAGCACGAATCGTATTTGCTTTGCTTTGCTCACTTGTAAAGAAATCATTATACAACTTAATCGATTGAATAATAATTGGAATCAGTTGCTGCATCGCTACATTACGACTAGCCTCAGCAATCGCACTATGAAATTGAATATCCAGTTTAAAGTGAATATCTCCATCCGAATGGATTTCTTTTTCCAAGACCTTTTCAAGCCTTTCTAGAACAGCCACTTCTTCATCCGTAATATGCTGCGCGGCAAGACTCGCCATCTGAGGCTCAATCAAGAAGCGTACTTCAAATAAGTCTTGTGTCAACTTCATATGATTATCGATTTCACCAAAACCTAATGGATCTATTACAGTCTCCGTTAAACTCGTAATATAAGTTCCAGAACCTTGACGTACTTCCAAGATATTCTTTGAAACTAACATTTTCACCGCTTCACGTAACGTACTACGACCCACTTCTAAATCTTGTGCCAATGTATATTCATTCGGCAACTTGTCTCCGACTTTTAAATCATTTTTTTCAAAATATTCGACAATTCTATTTGCGGTTTGTTCCACTAAAGAAACTGTTTTCTCTTTCATCTCTATTCCCCATTCGACACTTTTTCGAACCTATTCTAACAGTTCTCACTCTATAGCTCAAACCATTAGAATAGCCTTCGAAAAGTACTCACTATTTTTTGTAGTTATAGTTTGGAATAGCGTTCCAACGGTTTCTAAACATTTTAACGATTGATTTTGGATTTCTATCCCTTGTGAATAATCCTTTGTGGTTTCCTTGGATACGAATTAATGTGTAACTATTTGTTTCAAAATCTGCAAAGTTCCAAACATGTTCACCCACAAAGTTTTTTAGTTCATCAAACACTTCATGACTCATTTGATGGAATCGTTCCTGATACTCTTCAGTATACGGAACATCCCAATTCGAATGATATCCAGGTAATGTATCCGCACCGTATTCTGTCATGATAATTGGTTTATCTGGATATTTTTCTTGCCATGCTAATAGTTCTGTACGAAGACCCTTTCGTGCTCCTTCAATATCTCCGTGGTTGACATACCATCCGTAATAACGGTTTAAGCACAGCACATCAATTAACGGCGAAATTAAATCACGTTCTGGAGTTGCCATCATAATATTGACTACTGTTGTTGGACGATTTTGCGGATCCAATTCTTTCACGTATTTGACTAAAGGCTCGAAGTATTGATCAGCACCTTCCCCAGCACCATCCGGCTCATTCGCCACACTCCATAATACAACGCATGCATGGTTTTTATCGCGAGCCACTAATTCTTTAAGAGCAAGTTTGTGGTTTTCCATCGTTTGATAGAATTCCCAAGTCTTAATTGGTTTCGCATCTCCACCAATCATATTTAATGCCGCCGTAAAATTAGCAAATAAACCAACAGCAGGAACTTCATCAATCACTAAGAATCCCATACGGTCTGATAAACGCATCATCTCTTCAGAATAGGGATAGTGAGCTGTTCGGTAGGAGTTAGCTCCCATATTCTTCATTAAGTTCAAGTCCATTAAGTTTACAGCTTCGTTAAAACCACGGCCATTTACAAAACTATCTTCATGTTTCCCAAAACCTTTGAAGTATACAGGTTTGTCATTTACTAGGAATTGACCTTTTTCAACACGGACAGTACGAACTCCAAATAGTTCTTCATATTCATCCACTAACTCTTCCCCAACAAACAATTCAACTTTTGCTGTATAAAGGTAAGCATCTAATACTTCCCAACGACGAACATTGACAATTTCAAGTTCTGATTCCGCTTCACCTTTTGCCACAACTTCACCATTTTCGTCTAAAAGTGTTACTTTTGCGGTACCACCATTAGCAGTATATTCTACCGCTACTTTCACAGTCGCATCATTTTCATGAACATCGTAAGTCACTACAATATCTTCGATACGCGCTTTAGGAAGGACTAATAATTGAACCGGACGTTGAATCCCAGCATAGTTAAAGAAGTCGAAGTTCTCTGAAACTTTCTTCCTCACAGAACCATCTGGCAATACTTCTTCTGAATAGTTCCCGACTGGCAAAGTAGTATGATCTAAAATATTATTGGCGCAAACACTAATCAATAATTCTTTTCCAGTTGTCAATTCTTCAGGAATACGAACTTCAAACGGAGTAAATCCGCCGATATGTTCTCCTAGTAATTGACCGTTCACATATACTTTTGCTTGATGAGTTACAGATCCAAAACGAAGCACTAATTCTTCGTTTGATTCGAAAGAAGGTACTGCAAAAGTTCGCTCATACCAGTTATCTCCAATAAAATATCTTTTTTCTGACTCCACTGCTATATCATTGAACGAACTTGGAACTACCATTAATTCTTCAGATGAAAGTTGTTTGTCCAATCCAGGAGCGTATTCTCCTTGCTTAAAATTCCAAATCCCATCTAACGAATAACGTTTCCTCTTTGCATTTAAAACTGGATATAACATGAATCATCCCTCTTTCTATAATTTAGCTTGCCATTTTTCTGTCCACACTAACTCATTAGGAATTCCCTTGAATTCAGATTTTCCTTCAAGTTTATCAATTACAGATTTGACTGTATTCTCATTACCATGATAAGCATTGATAAATGTTTTAACCATTGTTGCATCATGTAAATGGGTTGTAAAGTTCGTAGACACAAATACAGTTGGTGCTTCATGCACATACCAAGGAACTTCATTCGACATTGCTGTCTTCCATTGAATACGATAGTTATTTTGTGCACCATATCCAATCACGTTTGCAACCACTAACGCTAAGTCAACAGTATCTCTATACTCTAGTGTACGCCCTTTGATACGACTATTTCCATCATTAACGGTTACTTCATATCCACGACTTGTCAATTCATCTACGAAACGGTTTAATACTGAATCATCATTAGCCATGATTCCGCCTTTTTCTCCATCTAAGTAATACAAGCGTACACGTTTATGGTCTGTCGGATTAATTGGTAAGTTTTGCTGAGTATCTTTAACAAGCGTAATTCCACGTTCAGCCGCTTCTTTTTGCCAATCAAGGTGTTCTTGGCAACCAATGACTTCTAATTCTTTCTTATCTTTTAACAATGTACCATTCGCTTGTTTTTCAGGAAGGTTTAATTTTGCTTTCAATCCTAAAATACGACGAAGAGCATCCGTCATACGTTCTTCAGTAATGACTCCATTGTGATATCCTTTTAACATGAAGTTAAAGTCTTCTTCCATATTATTGAAGAATAAGAACATGTCACAACCTGCAGCAATGGCTCCTGGAACATAGTCCTCTCGACGCATCGCACTTGTCATTCCTAGCATGTGACTTGCATCTGTAATCACCATTCCGTTAAAGTCTAATTTTTCTTTTAGTAAATCTTGAATTAATTCTTCGGCAAGTGTTGCTGGCATGACGTCTTTATCTTCAAGTCCTGGACGAAGCGCTTTTTGATATTCAGGCAATGCAATATGTCCAGCCATAATCATTTCAACACCATTTTCGATATGGTTGCGATATACTTTACCAAAAGAATTTTCCCACTCTTCTACTGAAAGTTCATTCACACCTAAAATTAAGTGTTGGTCACGTTCTTCAGTTCCATCTCCAGGGAAGTGTTTCACACAGCAAACTACTTCGCGTTCAGCTTTTAATCCTTCTACATATGCGTTTGTATATTTAATGACATCTTCAGCAGTTGTACCGTACGCACGAGTATTAACGATTGTATTTCTCCAGTTTTGTAAAATATCCACACATGGGTCAAAGTTTACGTTTACCCCAAGAGCCGTTTCTTCACGAGCAGATACAAGTCCTGCGTGATAAGGAACCCATGGATCACGGCTTGCTTCAGATTGTGCGCCAGAAGAAATATAAGTACCACCTTTAACGGCACCATCACCACCTGAATCGCAGTTTGCAGCCACTAATAATGGAATTTTTGTTTGAGATTGAAGATCATTAATCAATCCTTGAACATCTTCTGGGCTACCGTTCATATAACGGACACCACCAATATGGTATTTTTCAAGAATTTCTTTGTTGCTTAAGTTGTTTCCACTAAAAGCATCTCCCCCAAAGAAGAACAAGTTTGTAAATAATTGTCCTACTTTCTCTTCGTCTGTCATGCCTTTAATTGTTGACTCCACCCATTCAATTTGACTTGGATTCAAGTTATAAGGTTTTTTTGATAAATCTACTAATCTTGCCATTTTACTTCCTCCTATAATGACGCTCCGTAAACTATTTAGTTTACGGAGCGTTAATGAATTATGCTTTTTGTTTTGCTAATGTTTCAGCTTTGATACGAGCGATTTCACTTTGAATTTCTTCCATTTTCTCTTTGTTTAATGGGTAGAATTTCATTGCGATAATGTTACAGATGTATCCAAATATAACGAATCCACAGAACATCACTAAACCGATAAATTTCAATTCTGGTGTTAATGGTGTATCTACTTGAGGTAATTTTTCAGTAAATCCGATAGATGCACATAGAATACCTACAAATGCAGAACCGAATGAAGAAACGATTTTATCAACAGCACTGAATAATGTTCCCATTAATCCAGGTACATAACGTCCTGAACGATATACTTCGTAGTCCGCACAGTCAGCAGTCATAGGAATAACCATTGTACCTGCTAAACCATTTGCACCTTGAGCTAAGATAAATAATATTAAGAATGCAATTGTAAAGAACGATAATCCGGTAAATCCTTCAGCTCCAGGTAGTGAGAATGTTGAAGGATCTGCTACATAGAATAGACCGAATAATAATCCGTAAAGGATAATACCTGCCCATGAACCTAATAGCAATGCTTTTCTTTGACCTAGTTTTTGAGCGATAAATTTAACCCCAAGAATCATAATTAAAATCTTAGGAATCAATGTGTATTGGTTAAATGTATTAAGTAATTTATAGTTTCCACAAATAATACCAAAGATAATTACTGATACTGTAGCATTAGAAGTAACTATAGCTGCTAATTTATCTGTTGATGCTGATACTACTAACATCTGAATAGCGCGGTTATTTTTTAATACATCCCAGTAATCTTTGAAAGTAACTTTAACTGGTTCACCTGTACCAAAGAATTCTGTGCGGTCTTTATCTTTAAGGGCAAAGATTGCTAACCAAGTGAAGATGAAAGTAACTGGAGCGATATAAATCCATAATTCTTGGAATAATTCAGCAGTAAAACCACCATATTTCGGAACTAAGTGTTGAGCCACAAAACCTGGTACTAACGCGAATAATATAGCGTTATAGATACCGTCATAAATACCAAATGTTGGACGTTGTTTAGGGTCATTTGTTAAACAGCTTTGAGCTGACTTAGTTACTACTGTTTGTAATGTATAACCAATAATGTAAATTAAGTAAACAACTAAGAAATAAACGAATCTAAATTGTTCTGGTAAATGGTGAGTTGTAAAGAACATTAAGAATGTTGTAATCACTAATACAATGTTACCAGCTGCCATAAACGGACGATTTTTACCAAATTTTCCATCTGTTTTGTCTACGATATAACCAACGATTGGGTCAGTAATCGCATCCCAAATACGCATAAATGTCATAATAGAAGTAGCCATTACTACCGCTACCCCAACGTAACCTGTTAAATAGTAGGCAACGAAGTTCAAAAGAACTAGCCATAAGTTTGTTGATGTATTATTCAAAGCAAACAACGCCATTTGCCACGTTTTCGCTCTATGAATCCCTGTATTTTCCATGATATAAACTCCTTATTTTTTAGTTTTTAAATTGTGATAAATGCTGATGATAAATTGCTTGATACTCTTCATCGTTGTAATGTCCGTCAATAAATTCTGGAAGAATTTTTGTAACTAACGTTTCCCACGACTCTTTTTCTTTTCCAAATAAAATTGGATAGAAATGTACTTCATTAACTTTTGCAGCGTCTAGATCACCAGGAGCATCTCCGACCATTAAGATTTTTTCTTTTTCAAATCCGAGAGACTTGATCTCTTTAATTGCTGCTGCTTTACTTCCTCGTTCCTGTCCGAAGAATTCCGAAACAAATGGCATTAACCCATGACGCTTCCATTCACTATTAACTGCTTCGCTATTCGCAGAAGAAACAATCGCAATTTGCGCTACTTTACTAATTTCTTCTAAAGCACTTTTCACGCCTTCAAAAGGTTTATCTTCGCCAACAAGTTCTGTTTCAATGCCGTGATTCACAGCCTTACTCCAATCGAGTGCTTTTACTAGTACAGCATCGTTATGCTTAGCAATCTCCTCTTCTAATGATTGATTCGAAAGAGATGTTGTATGATTGCACCAGTTAGCAAACACTGAGAAGTCTTCAATTGCTTCACCGTGTTCTTTAGCAAACTCGAGACTAAGTAGTAACCCTTTAAAACGATTAATCCCTCTCGTTTCAGAGAATAAGTTGACACGATTCCATTCTTCTAAATAGACTTCTTGATTTTGAATCTCGAAATACTTCGCTGCTAGCGGGCCGAAGAATCGAATGTGTTTAATATCCATTGTGTCCATCGCACAGCCATCTGAATCGATACATACTACGAATGGACTTTCATTTGTTAAAGCCATATGATCTCCTTTCATAAAATAAATCAGTTCTAAAGTCTGCAGATGATTTTTGTTAGATGACTTTTATGCACTCGCTTACATTAGTGCGTAAATATAAAATCATCTCTAATTTTAGAAATGATGTGACGTTTTGCAGTGAATTCATCTGATGTATTCATTGTATCAGAAGTGAAACAAAAAATAAATACCTAAATTAAAAATTTTTCAAACTTTTTTAAAGTTGCTATTTTCGCATTTAAATAAAGGTTTTATCTATTATAATAGGCAACAAAAAATCAACAGACGACTTTTAAAAGTCATCTGTTGAATGATGAATATATATTGTTAAGATAAAAAACAATCTTGTTTTTCTGATTCCCACAAATGTTGACTGTAAGAAGAACTATCTATTTTCGAGTAGATAACTTTCAAGACATACTTGTTAATTTCTAACTCTATTTCCGAAATGGAGATAAGCACTACGACTTTAAAGATATTCTGGCCCTAATAAATAGGTTTGTTGAATGTCCTCATGACGAGTTCGGATGTGGACGCGTTTTTAAGATTCGTGTCAGGCAAGGCAATGAATGCATACGTACTCTTAATCCCAATATTCTCCCAGTGACAAATCGCCTTCTCAAACCGTTGATTTTTTAAGTTATCTGGCAATGCTAACTTGATGATTTTTGATAGACACTTTTTCTGCATCTCCTGTTATTGTCTTAAATAGATTAAAAATTCCAATCATTCTCGTGATAATTTTTTTGTCATCTCCTCGTCGTCTTTTAATTAGTTAATCGACTACGATTACCAATGCGATTCGTGAGATCTTACATGGTGACTACAACACTGGTACCGTTCGTACCATTTCAGCTGTATTATTTTCGAGGCTCTAAAGCATCTAATTAAATTAACAGCAGTGATTAATGAAGTAGGATGGTCCGAATACCTTTGGCATCATACGAACAAACGCCAATGCAATTGCATTGGCGTTTTTACCTTTTGTTAAATTAACGAACAATCTGTCCTGATTTTTGGTTCATAAATTCAAAGACTTCATTTTCTTCAAACGGATTCCAGTCGCCAAAAACCGTATGTTTTAATACCGAACTTGCTGTCCCAAAATCGACAATTTGTTGGCTATCCCAACCTTTTAGAACGCCGTTTAGAATTCCTGCAGCAAAGGCATCTCCTCCACCAACTCGGTCGATGATCGGATTGATATCATAGAGTTCAGATTCTACAAATACTCCATCTTCACCTACAAAGAATCCTTGTAATTCGTTATGATTCGTCGAAATGACATTGCGCTTTGTTGAATACAACACTTTAATATTTGGATATTTTGCTTGAACTCGCTTGTAAATTTCTTCCTGCGAAACAACTTCATCTTCTGATGCTACTTTCAAGAAGTGAATCGCATCTAGTCTACCCGCAGAAAGGATATCTACATAAGGCAAGATTTGTTTGAAACAAGGATAGGCTTCCTCATAACTCCACAACTTACTACGATAGTTCATATCAAAGCTCACATAGCATCCATATTCCTTCGCTTTACGGACGATTTCTACTGTCCACGACTGCCACTTCTTAGAAAGAGCTGGTAGAATTCCTGAAATATGAAGCAAGTCAGCCTCTATAAATATTTCGTCTAAATCCCAGCAGAGGTTGTCTAACACTGAAATACTAGAATATAAGCGATCGTATGTAACACGAGAAGCACGTCCTGCATTTCCTTGTTCTAAAAAGTAGGTTCCTAATCTTCCATATTCTGTCGCTACTAGATTCGTATTGATTCCATTCATTCGCAATCTTGAACTTACAGCATCGTTTAAAGGATTATCTTGCGGTAGGACCGTTGCCACAGAAACGTCATGGCCAAAGTGCGCTAAGGAAATCCCTACATTTG
>CAJPNA010000051.1 GCA_905371865.1 uncultured Carnobacterium sp. | reverse complement strand
ATATTTCATATTATCTTCTAAAAATATTAATACCCTCCAAAAAAGTATAAAATAGGGTTGTTGCATCTTATCTTATTCTAAAATAAAAACAGAAAACCCTGACCATCTCTGGTCAGGGTTATTTGTTGATTTTAACTCTTTTTCATGATTAGAAACTAAATGGACTTTCTATATTTTCTAAGAAGATTTCCAATCAATTGGCCAATAAAACTAATGGCTCCATAAACCATTGTATAACTACTGGCAGAGCCATTTAAAATAAACACATTCGGAAACCACAATAATCCAACGATAACAGAAAAATACCATCTAAATCCGTTCTTTATAGCGAAGACTAGTGAAATAAGGAATACAATTATAGGGATGACCATCAATAGTAGAAAGATGCCACTTCCTGTATCTTTGACTAAATATAACGGAATGAAATAATACATCATGGCAATAACAATATACACGGTATACTTTTTTATCCATTCTTTCATTGCACTATTCTCCTTTTTACATGCCCTATCTTCTTAAAAAATTATAACATTAATTTATTCTTTTATTGTGAAGAACTTATGGTGATATGGAAGAAAAGCAAAAAAACAGCCTTCCAAGAACCTAAAGAGGGGGATTCTAAGAACTTACAGCTGTTCTTAGTTGGTTCTTGTACGACTGCTTTTTGTTTATTAAATATTCAATCGAACTTTCCTACTGCTGATTGAATAGATTTTTAATACTTTCAAAGATGGAAGTGAAAAATTGGGCAATTTTGTCCAACCATCCTTCGTTTTTGGCTTGTTCGACTAAGCTGTTAATCTTTTCGCCGACTGATTTTGACAAGCTATTTAATTGCTCTAATACTTGTTTGGAATCAATCGCACTTGTGTTTTGATAGTTTTGCGCAAAAGCGACTAATGCATTAATTTGGTCTTGGGAAATCACATTTTGCAATGAGTTGTTCTTCAAGGCCTCGTTAATAATACGTTCGATATCTTCTTTTGTAGCTAGTTGTCCTTGCTTTTGTTTGAGTTCCGCAAGTTCTTTTTTGATTTCAATCATCGCTTTATCGAGTTTTGAGGAATCGAATCCTTTTTGGTTTGCATTTTCTTGCGCGATTTTATTCGTCACTTCTAATTCCTGTTGAGCTACTTCAGTACGTTTGGCGTCCAGCTGAACCCCGTTTGCTTCGAAGGCTTTATATACACCTGTTAAAGCGGACTCTCCAGTTACCTTTGATACTGCTGCTACTTCAATTTCCGCATCAGTTACCCCAGCAGTGATGGCCGCATTGGCATATTGCTCAGCTGTCACTAGGGTGATGTTTTCAGGAGTCTTAATACGAACCTTAACTCCAGTCCCTTTATCTTTCTTTTGAACCATCACTGAAGAGATCATAACAGAAGTGTTTCCATCTCCACTTCCTAGATATTTAATCATATCTTGCCCAGTTGCTTTTTCAGTTCTAACAGTATTCGGATCTTTAATTCCTAATAACTCTGATGTCTGTTTAATTTGTGATTCATTTAATCCTCCGCCATAAACAACGGTTGGTTTTCCCCATTTTTCATTAATGGTGGTTGTATCAATGGCATATGCACTTTTCATGGATAATCCCATCAATGCAAGGACAATTGCGGTTCCTTTCACCCATTTCTTCATGAATGAACCTCCTTTATTCAAAATCGTAACTCACTCGTTACAACTCTAGTATACAAAAAGAACTTTAAGAAAAGAGTGCTCTTTCCTTAAAGTTCTTTATCTATTTGTTTAAGAATTTGTTAACGTCTTCGAGTAAATGCCTTCATAGTTGTTGGTGAGAAAAGCATAATGATTGGATAAATTTCCAAACGTCCTGCAATCATCCCAATTGAAAGGACAAATGTATTGAAATCCGAATACATCGAGAAGTTGCTTGTAGGCCCAACTTGACCAAGCCCTGGCCCGATGTTGTTAAAGGTTGCGGCCACACTTGAGAAGGCTGTTGTAAAATCGCCTGCTTCAAATGACACACAGAGTAACAATACGAGGAAGAACAACACATACACGATTAAGTAGTTCGCAATACTCTTCTCCATCTTATTGTCAATTGGTTTTCCATTCATCGTTGGTACAAAGACCCGGCGTGGTTGCCCCATACGTTTTAATTCGGCAATCGCACTCTTGAAGTACACGATAATACGAGAAACTTTAATCCCTCCTGCTGTTGATCCTGCGCATCCTCCAATAAACATTAGAAGTAGAAGGAGCACATGTGGGAACAAGCCCCAGAGTCCAAAGTCGACCGTTGAATATCCGGTTGTCGTAATAATCGACGATACCGTAAAGAAGACGCTACGAATCGGAACTCCTAAAGCCGTTTGAGTAATCGTCAATACGATAAAAATAATCATCGTAAAGCTGAGAACGATTCCGACATACGTACGCATTTCTTCGTCTTTAATCACATCTTTAACAGCGCCTAAAAGGACAAAGTAGTACAAGTTAAAGTTGATTCCAAAGAGCATCATCCCTACTCCGATAATCCATTCCACAGCTGCTGGATTGGCGTAAATACTAAATCCAGCATTGTTAACCCCAAAACCACCTGTTCCAGCTGTACCAAACGCTAGAAGCAAAGCATCAAAGAGTGGTACTTGGAAGACGACTAGAATAATCACTAGTACGGCAGTCATTGCTAAATAAATCATATATAAGATTTGTGCAGTATGCGCTAATTTAGAAACAAGTTTCCCAAACACAGGTCCAGGGACTTCCGCACGCATTAATTGTACAGATTCGGAACCATGACTGGGCAGAATCGCAAGTGCAAAAACCAGTACCCCCATCCCACCGACTAAGTGAGTGAAACTTCTCCAAAATAATGAAGAATGCGCTAATACAGAAAGATCTGGAATAATACTTGATCCCGTTGTTGTTAATCCACTTGCTGTTTCAAAGAAGGCATCTACCACATTTGGAATTTCACCCGTAAAGACAAAGGGTAATCCTCCAAAGAAAGAGAGTAAAATCCAACTCAGTGCAACGGTAACAACCCCGTCTCGCGCCATAATTTTAAGCGGCTCCGGTTTTTTAAAGCTTAAGAGAGAGCCAATTACGAGCAACATCAAAATCGTACCAGCATAAGCAAGTTTTTGAGTGTGTGACTCTTGATAAATAAAGCTAACAATCAGTGGTAAAGCTAAAAGTGCTGCTTCAACTTGAAGCATTTTTCCCACAAAATAGCGAACTGTTTTTATATTCATTGCGACACCTCTATTCCAAAATGTCGTTAATGTCGTCAAAGTCTTTTTCCGTTGTCACGACGATTACCTTATCAAATGGTTCAATGGTATCATTTCCGGCTGGATAGATTAGTTGTTGTCCACGAACAATAAACGCAATCAAGAGATTTGATTTTGTTTTGAGTTCTGATAATGGAATGCCACAAATCGCACTATTCTTTTGAACACGGAATTGCAGTGCTTCAACTTGGTTATCTGCTAAACGGTATAATGCTTCAACATTTGACCCTTGAGTATTTGAACGTGAACGAACGAATTGAATAATTTCATTAGCCACGATATGTTTTGGAGTCACAACTGATTGACTGTCAAAACCTTTAAATACTTTAAGAAGAGCTGGACGACTCATCTTCGTAATAATCTTTTGAACGCCTTGTTGTTTAGCATATGCAGAAAGGATTAAGTTTTCCTCATCAATCCCTGTCATTGATACAAACACATCATATTCTGTAATGCGTTGTTCCTCTAATACATCGTGATCAGTTCCGTCGGCATGAATTACTGTTGTATGTGGAAATGCATAGCTTAGAATTTCACTGCGTTCTTCATTCACTTCAATCACTTTCGTATCGATTTTAGTTTGTTTCAACATATTGAGTAAATAATAGGTGATACGACCACCACCAACAATCACGGCCGAAGAGACACTCTTCGTTTCTTGTCCTGTTAATTTTAAGAAATTACGTAAGTCAGGATAAGCTCCAGTAATATACACATGGTCTCCTGCTTCTAGTGTTGAATCTCCGTCCGGAATAAAGCTTTGCTCGTTACGATGAATCACACAGATTAAGATGGATTCAAAACGATTACGCACTTCTTTTAAGGTTAATCCAGCAAGACGTGATCCTTCGTTGATTTCTAGCTCCAGTAAGCTCACTCGATTTCCAACAAAATTTTCCACACTTAATGCAGAAGGATAATTAAAGTTATTCGCGATATCACGAGCTGTCGAAAGTTCAGGGTTAATCAGTAATGAAATTCCTAGACTTTCACGAATGAGTTGTAATTGTTGTGAATACTCAGGATTACGCACACGTGCAACTGTATATTCCGCCCCAATTTTTTTTGCAAGGATTGACGCAATAATATTAATTTCATCCATTTCCGTTACGGAAATAAAGATATCACAGTTTTCCACTCCTGCTTCCACAAGAATATCGTAACTAGCACCATTTCCACAAATTCCCATAATATCAAATTTGTTTAAGAGTCGATCAATTAAATCTTGATTTTTATCAATCAATACAATGTCATTTTCTTCCGTTGAGAGTTCTTGGCAAATGACTTCGCCGACTTTCCCCCCACCGACAACAACAATTTTCATTTAGTTTCCTCCAGATTGAAAATCTTATACCCTCCTATTTTACCCGTCTGGTGCGGAAAGGTCAAAGTTTATCTTGTTTTCTAAAGGTGCAAAGAATGTTACACTAAGGTCGGAGGCAATTATGAACGAACACGAATTACAAAACTTAACCGAGGAGATTTCGCGCACGTTTTTTCAACGAAAATTCACGCACAAAATCACTTATAACAAACGTCTGCGTTCTAGCGGTGGTCGTTATCTTCTGAAGACGGGAAATATCGAGATTAACCCCCTTGTCGAACAAGAACTGGGGCTAGAAGCTTTGATTGGCGTCATTAAACACGAACTCTGTCATTATCACTTGCATCAAACAGGTGGCGGCTATCGTCACCGTGATCAAGACTTCAAACGCCTGCTCGCTCAGGTAGGTGGAAGCCGATTTGTCGAGCGAATGAGAGAGCCGAACTTCATTTACGAATGTACATCGTGCCATCACCACTACCCTAGAATGCGTAAGATGAATACAAAACGCTATGTGTGCGGAAAATGTCACGGAAAATTAATTCTTTTAGATTGAAATTCCAACAAACATTTGATAAACTGAAATAGTTCTGCGGTCGTGGCGGAATGGCAGACGCGCTGTCTTGAGGGGGCAGTGGGTGTATACCTGTGCGGGTTCAAGTCCCGCCGGCCGCATAAAGAAAATGAAACACCCTAGATGGATGACCATCTAGGGTGTTTTTGTGCTTGTATATCTAAATGTTCTGTGCAGTGATGAAGGTAAGCTCACCGTCACCAAACATTCACACTGTGAATATTGGCTGAACGCTTTTGCTCACATCCTGTGTAGTTGAGTTCAGGCTCGTAGCTTTCGCGTTCCTTTCCGATAATAATCCGCACGTCCTTATCGGACGCTTGCGTTAATTTCGGTAAAGGGTCGAAAGCTGACCACTCGCCCTCACATCCTTAACGCATCGTCACAAACTCTTCGCTTCCTGTTGGATGAATCGCGACGGTTGCGTCAAAGTCGGCTTTGGTTGCACCCATTTTAATGGCTACGGCAAAGCCTTGAATCATTTCGTCAACGCCATATCCAATCCCGTGGAGGCCGACTACTTTTTCGTCTGCTCCTGCTGTGATGAGTTTGAAGCGCGCTTGTTGGCGATGACTTGTCACGGCTGAATACATTCCAGCAAACGTTGATAAGTATGCCTTCACGTTTTCTTTACCGTACTCTTTCACGGCTTCCTCTTCTGTAAGCCCCACTGTTCCAATGGCTGGATGTGAGAATACGACTGTTGGAATTGTTGAGTAATCCATTTTCGCGTTTGTTTGTCCGTTAAATAAACGTTCTGCTAGCGTGCGTCCTGCTTTAATCGCTACTGGCGTCAATTCTTTTTCACCAGAAACGTCTCCCAGTGCGTACACACCTTGGGCTGTTGTTTCTTGGAATTCATTCACTTTGATAAATCCACGTTCTGTTAATTCCACTCCTGCAGCTTCAAGGTTTAATCCTTCTGTATGAGGAAAACGTCCTGTTGCCCAAATCACTTTTTCAGCAGCGAAAGTTGTTCCATCTTCGAAATGAATTTCCACACTACCATCTTCAAGTTGAACCAATTTTTGTGGCACTTTGTTTGTGTGCAAGGTTGGTCCTGATTTTTCCATTTCCGCAACGAGTACTTCAATAATCGAATGGTCGAAGTTACGTAAAGGACGATCGCGGCGAACAAATAGGTCTGTCTTCACGCCTAGAGCATGTAAAACACCAGCAAGTTCTACGGCAATATATCCAGCGCCTAAGATGGCTACGGATTGTGGCAACACGTCCCAAGCAAATACATCGTCAGAAGTGCCCCCAAGTTCTTTTCCTTCCACGTTTGGAATGGCAGGTTTTGCCCCTATCGCAATTACGATATGGTTGGCACGGTACTCTTCCCCATTCACTTCAATCGTGTGGGCATCGACAAAGCGCGCGTACCCTTTAATTACCGTTACGTTGTTGCGTTCAAAAGTCCCATTAAAAGAATTTCGTGAACGGTCAATATACGCTTCACGGTTTTTCTTTAATGTCGCAAATTCAAAAGTGACATTTTCTGCAGTAAATCCATAGTCTGGACCATATGCGTGAATCGCTTCTGCAATTTGCGCTCCATACCACATAATTTTCTTAGGAACACAGCCGATATTTACACAGGTTCCTCCAAGTAAGTTTCCTTCTACTACGGCTACACGGGCACCATGCATGGCTGCACGGTTTGCTGTGGCAATACCGCCACTACCGCCACCGATAGAGATTAAATCAAATTCCTTCATACGCTCATCCTCCGTTATTTTGTCACACTCATTCTATCAGAGCGCTTTTGCTTTTGTCTTAAACCCTGCTCATAGAATTAGTTTAGGCACAGAAAAAAATGATTACTGCAAAGCCTTGGGAGTAAGGCTGATTAGAATTAAGCAAATCACGAGTGATGAAGCTTAATTCAATCAGCTACTGGGTCTATTTCATATTAACTTTGCTTAATTAAAAGCTCTATCTAAATCCGCAGGCTTCTTCGTAATCATTTTTTAGTGCTGATCAATTTTTGAGTCAGAGTTTAAAAATGCTCTGATAGAATCATGTGACAAATAACGGACTCTTCGCTCCTTGTTACTGTGCTAGTAGTTTAATTCTGTTTTTCAGTTTGTAAGCTGGATGCTTTCTAGTTGATTCTTAAGGTGCTGTGACTAGAGCTTTTCAAGCCAGAGGGCGCATAGAGTTTGGACGGCTGGGATAATCGTAGTGATTGAGCCGTGGTTATCGTATGCCTTGTACCAAAGTTTGCCCGTTGAATCGAAGGCGTATTGGTACACGACAAGCCAGTGGTTTTTATACGGACTACCAAGAGCTGTAGTGGTTCCTACGACAACAGGCACTCCGTCTTCAAGAAGGCCTGGTGTGACCTTTTCACTAAATAAATTAAAGTGTGTTTTATATCCGTATTTCTTCCACTCCTGATTGAGTCCGCGTTGCACGTCCCAGTAGAAAGTTCCGCGATATGGAAGTGCGTATTCAATCGACGCCTCCATGCTCTCTAATAGCTCGTCCATCGATTGTGTCACGACACCTTCGCGTTTGGCCATGAGAACTGTCAACGAAGCTGCCGCGTAGGTTCCGCAAATTCCTGGTGTCTTTTCATTTACATACGCTTTGAACGGCTGCATGTCGCTCTCCGCTAGGCCCCTCCATTCAACGGTTTCTTCTAAAGTGTGTTTCTTCTCCCACTTCATTGGCATTCTCCTTATTTAATAAAATGATAGTCTTTCACTTGTAGTTTTTCGTCGAGGTCAAATACAAGCGGTGTTGCAGTTGGGATTTCAAATTTCAAGATTTCTTCTTCGCTTAAGTTGAGCAAGTATTTCACTAGACTACGAAGAGAGTTTCCGTGCGCTACAACGAGCACGTTCTTACCGTCGAGTAAATCCACCGCAATTTCATCTTGCCAAATTGGAAGCACGCGGTCCAAGGTTGTTTTCAATGTTTCCCCTTGAGGAAGATCCTTCACTTGTAGATGTTTGTAGCGCGGGTCTTTGGCTTGTTTGGCTGCTTCTTCCTCGCTAAGTAGCGGAGGCATCACATCGTATGAACGTCTCCAAAGCAACACTTGTTCGTCACCATATTTTTCGCGTGTTTCTTGTTTATTGAGTCCTTGTAAGGCTCCATAGTGGCGTTCGTTTAATCGCCAGCTCTTTGTTTCTGGTAAATAGTCTTGATTTAATTCAGACAAGACGATGTGTCCTGTGTGGATAGCTCTTTTTAATACTGATAAATAGACATGATCGAATTGGATGCCTAATGAACGCAGCATTTCTCCTGCGTGATGAGCTTCTTCTACCCCTTTAGGAGTTAACTCCACATCGCTCCAACCGGTAAATAAATTGAGGGCGTTCCATTCACTTTCTCCATGTCGAACAAATACTAATTTCATGTTCATTCCTTCTTTCTGAATTTCTACTTTTATTGTACGCCTGTTCTCAGAAAGTTTCAAAGAACGGCGCCCAATGTGTTGACATTTGCCCTAAAACATCATTTAGTGGTAAAATAAGCTGATATCTATTTCATTAGATGATTGGTAGAAACACTACCTGAAAGGAACATTATGAAATTA
>CAJPNA010000050.1 GCA_905371865.1 uncultured Carnobacterium sp. | reverse complement strand
GCACTATCGAATGGTTTGTTAAATAAAGCTGATAGAGCGGATACACTAAGAGAGTTGCTTGAAACATCACTATCAGCATATCGTTCAGTAATCGGTAGAACGACATCTATTGAACCAACAGATTCAATACAAGTATATTATGATTTTTCATCAATAAACGATTTGAAGTTGAAACAAATTCAATATATTAATATGCTTGAGTACATCGTGCATACCGCCAAACGTGGAGATGTTGTTGTAATTCATGGATATAACAACTTATATGAAAGAGTTTCTCGAATGGGATTTGATACGATTAATGCTGCAAAAGAACGAGGGGTTCGGTTCATTTATGCATTTGATGGGATTTCATCCACATCCAACTCCAAAGGAATCGCAATGAGTGACATGTTTAACATGCAAGGTGCATATTATGCAGATTTAGATGTTGACGTATCATGGTCAATCATCGGTCGTTCGTTACCAAGTGACGTTGAAAAAGTGCAAAAAGCACTAAATACTGACTTAAGTACACATATTGTTGAAAGTATGCAAGCTAAGTTTGACCACCAAGCTTTAGTACACAGACGAATTGGTCAAGTGAACAGCTTCGTACAATTTAATCCAATTATCTAGAAAGGGGTGGTATCTGAATGTTTGAAGATTCAAGTAAACGAACTAAACAAATATCAAACAATGCAATTGCTGTGGCAATATCCATAGTTGTCGCAATATTGTCTATATTTTTCATCATGACGGGAACAATGAAATACAATGGCATGGTAGCACGGTCATCTAGTCCAATTGGTACAGAATTAACTTTTACACGTTCTAACGCAAAAGTATCTATCACTGGTTTATATACCGACAAGACCAAAAGTGCTCTAGTCGTACGTATTTCTCCAGCAAGTGATGCTCAAACTAAGTTACCGTTCAAGGGGTCGGATTACAAGGTGTATTTAACATCTAAGTCATTAGATGGATACAAAGAAGTAGATGTAATCTTTGGTAAAATGTCAACAGATGGTGACATGTTCTTGGTAATTCCAAAACCAACGGATGACGTCTATAACGTATTCATAATGAATACTAGATATTTAGCTGTTGAAGGTATTTCAAACAAGCAAGATTCTAAATCGCAATCAGATAATGCATCAAATATCCAAGATTTAGATGCTAATCAAGATAATCTATTAAAAACTTCAATCACAAAAGCAATATCAAGTTATAAGTATGACCCAAGTGGTAAAAATGCAAAAGAATTCGTTGTTGATGATAACTACTCAGATGTAATTGCGTTTCGAGTGACAACTAATCCAGCATTCAAGGATGAAGCACATCAACCATTAGAATTAAACACTCAATTAGTTACAGATGGTAAGGAATTTGACTTTAAGTCATTCTTCGACATTGTGTTCAAACAATCAGTTGTGAATACATTAGAGAAGCAATATGAAGCTAATAAGTCTAAAATTTTACAAGTAGATGAAGCTTTGAAGGTAGCTAAAGAAAGAGTGGCGTTAAATCCACAAGATAGTGATGCACAGAAATCTTTAGAGAAGTTAAATACTGACATGGAACAATTACAAAAACAACAAGCAGATTTAGCAAACAAACATTCACAGTATTCAAACTTACAATATGCGAATAGTCTGTTCTCTAACTTACAGACAAAAGCAACAGTAGTGGATACAAATTGGAAAGGAAAGTAATTGTTGTGAGTAACTTACAAAAAGTTACAAACACATGTTATCTTTTATGACCTAATGAGAAGGTGAGAAATGATTAAATCAATCAAAGTGCGATTACATCCGAATAACAAGCAACTCACAAAGTTATTTCAATACGCTGGTTGTGCAAGATTTGCTTACAATTGGGTTATCAATAGAGAGCAAGAAAATCATAATGATGGAAACAAATTTTTATCCGATAATGATTTACGAAAAGAATTTACTCAATTGAAGAAACGTGAAGATTATAAATGGTTAAATCATGTAAGCAATAACGTACCAAAACAAGCAATCAAGGATGCTTGTAATACGTATAAACGATTCTTCAAAGGACAATGTCGATATCCGAAATTTAAGAGCAAGAAACGTTCTAAACTATCGTTTTATCAAGACAATGTTGCGATTAAATTTACCGACACTCACGTGAAAGTCGAAGGATTTTCAATGAGTAACAAACGGAGCAAACAACGGGTAAACTGGATTCGATTGTGTGAAAAGGGTCGAATACCCACCGATTGTAAATATATGAATCCAAGATTTACTTATGACGGATTATATTGGTATGTGTCAGTTGGCATCGAAACAGATGATATCTCTAACGTCTCGACGAATGATGGTGTTGGAATTGATTTGGGTATCAAGGACTTAGCAATCTGTTCGGATGGAAATAAGTATCCAAATATCAACAAAACGCAGAGAGTTAAAAAGCTAGAAAAACGAAAGCGTAGGTTACAACGCTCCATATCTAGAAAATATGAGTACAATAGGAAAGGAAATAGTTATTGTAAAACACGTAACATTACAAAAGGCGAACACGAACTTTTAAAAGTGATTAAACGATTAACAAATATTCGTCGCAATCATTTACATCAAACAACATCTGAGATTTTAAAACGAAAACCAAGTTTTATCTGCGTTGAAGATTTAAATGTAAGTGGTATGATGAGGAACAAACATTTATCTAAAGCAATTCAACAACAAGGATTTTATGAATTTAGGAGACAGATTCAGTATAAGTCTGAATGGAATAATATTTCAGTAATCATTGCAGATAGATTCTTTCCAAGTTCTAAATTGTGTAGTTGTTGTGGAATGATTAATAAAGATTTAAAACTATCAGACAGAACCTACAAGTGCGATTGTGGAAATGTCATTGATAGAGATTTTCAAGCGAGTTTGAATCTAAAACAATATGGAGAAAATGTTTTAAATCTATAAATGACAAACTCAAGTTATTATAGATGTGTACCGAGCGTTAGTCGGGATTTTACGCCTATGGAGAGCACAAGAACATGTGAGTAGTATTTATAATACGAAAGCATGCTCGAAGAAATAGGAATGAAACATAAAAGTTTAACACTTTTTATAAGTTTTCAGTAACGGACAGTGATTACATTGATGACAGATAAAGATTTTGAAAAGGTAAAAAATGACACTTTGAGCTATGTTCAGAATGTCGTTGACCCGATGCTTAAATCTTTCGAGAGTTTAGATTTGAGTCGGGAGTTACCACAAATGGGTGCTCGTTCTCATAAGTATAGAATAGGAATTCTTGATGAGTATTATGGTGCTAGAAAGCAAGATTATTTGAATAAATTGCGACTGAAAAATCCAACTTGGGATGAGTTACGTATATTATTAGATTTAAGTGTCACTCTAGTGGAAATGATTAGAGCGTTGTCTAGACACATGCAAGCAGATTTAGAGGAGATTGAATCATCTACTTCATATCGAAATACTCATGGGTATCATGTACTTAATGAGTTAGGTCAAAAAGCAACAGAAGTAATGGAAACAATTGGAGGTTTAAAGTGTACAATAGCAATAGTAGAGGACTTGTCGAAAAAACACAATCATCAAGTCGTATTAAATTAATATCTGCAACATATGAATGTTTAAATTTTATTCGTCAAATAGCTAGTAGTTTCATTCCACTGTTAGTGTTCAGTTTGATGATTTGGAGCATGGATGAACAGTTTCCGGGAATCCGATTGGTTACGTTAGGATATGTTAATGTTGTAGCTAAAGTGCAGATTTTAATTTTAGGATTAATTGCACTTCGACTGTTGGAGACTGGTATTGAAAAATATTCTAAATTCCAATTACCATATGAATTGAGAGTAAAACAATCGGTCTCACGATTAGCATCTATTGGTTTAGCAGTATATTTATTTACGGACTTAAACATGTCACTTGCTCAGAATCCAGATGCTTTGGGTCATCGAGTAGCTACGATTTCATCATTTCTAACAATGATGATAGTCATTTACTTGACACTTTCATTGATTCTAATGTGGTTACGTGGTAAAATCATCAAACAGACTAGGACTTTAATCTCGACACGAACGATTGAGACATATAAAATAGGATTTACTAAAATTGACGTTTACAAATAAACGTCAATTTTTTATTTTATTTCGTCATTTAGGTCTGTACTCATATGAAAAATGTGATATACTAAATATAAATTAATGAAACTGAGGTGATGTGATTGTACGTTACTAAGAATTTATATGAAGGTTATGCTACATTCATCGACGTACCAGACCATGAGTTTTTCCATCATGCAATTCAAGCAGCTATCGTGAGATTGCAAGAGGGTCACATGGATTTGTTAGATGTTGACAAAATAAAACAGGAGTTGACACCAGTCGTTTACTGTAGTTCTGTGATTTCGAAAACCAAAGATGATGACATCATAGCACGTACTGAGTTGAATCAAAGGTCGACTAAAAAATATTTAATTATTGATGCTGACTATAACATCGGTGAGGAAGATGAGTCGAATCGAGTGAGAAATCGTTTGTTAGAATTGAGCGAGGAATTGAAATGTAAGTTGATTTTGTATCCAACAGTTAGTTATCCACTAAAACCAAGATTTAGGGCAGTTTTATTTGCGAATAGGTCTATGGGGGATGTGGCTTATCATCAAGCAATGACTTGGTTGTATGAACAACTTGGCGTGGATGCTACTGACAAAAATGATTTTAGAGTAACAACTAACCATAACTTACCAGTATTTACAAATGACAAGCAATTAGATGCTATCTATGATAACACAGAAAATAATGAGTATGGTTTATTGGATAATGCACTGTGGAAACTGTATCCGAAAATTAAAAGTAATCGCTCTAAGAAAAAGCAATTCATACCAGCTAAATCTAAGTATGATGACGTGAAGTTGGGTAGATTCCATGTGATTCAAGGAGCTAAGTTATTGGCAAAAGAGTCCGAGATGTTGGATTACAGTTATTTTTGGAAAATAGTACACTCTGTTGCAAGAGCTGAAATTATGGAACAGATTACTAATGAGTTGGCATTAACTCTTATGGATATTTTTGCATCTGCTACGACAGATGAAGCTACCAAGAATGAATGGGAGTACTCTAATAGATTAGAGTATAATAAAACATTAAATTCACTTCGTGGTAACGAAGAACGCTTGTATAAAGCAAAACCACTATTCAGTTATGATGAGTGGAAACAATATGTGAAGTTTGAAGGGGACAATTAGGATTATGATTAAAGAACACGATTTAGAAGAAGTATTTCAAGGATATGATATTTTTGGAAATGATTTAGGAAATTTAGAGACTCTACCAAAGCTACATGGGCATAATATGCACAAGTTGAATTTGCGACGACTCTATATTCCACGATTAGGTGAGAATACTCAATCATGTGAGGAGCGTGAAGCTCAGACAAATACTGTACTACGTAAATTTACAGTAAAGGGAACTGATTTGTTTGTTTCAAACATGTCTCAAATTTTTTCTGGTGAGGTTGGCGTTGTAGCTCCAGAGGACTTAAAATTCGAGTTTTCAATCAACGGTTCTATTAAGTATTTAGATACGTATTACAATGTACGATTCTTATATTCAATTGGAAATATTTCTCAGGATTTACAATTTGCAGGTGTCAGCTTGGTAGCTCACAATAAATCAGAGAATTATTCTAGAGCACAGTTAGAAAAATTGAAATCATACTTGTTAAATGAAGATAACATTGACATGGACTTACACTATAAACCAATTAAGTTCATTTAGGAGTGATTGTATGTTACGATATGAGAATAAAGATGAAACATCAAATATTATTGAAATCACTAACACAGAAACGGACGTCACATTCGAAGTTGTTCGAGAAATGAAACAAGAATTCAATGGTAATAGAGCTATTTGGTTCTGGAATAATGTATTGAAATTAGAATTAGACCGCTTCTTTGAGAAAGCAAGCTCAAAGACAACACATGAATTCGCAATTGTGTTAAATGATGATGCATTTAAAGTGTGGAAACTATTGTGTTCAGACCCATTATCGTTGTATAATAAAGAAGTGAGTGGTATCGAGGATAAATGTATGTTGTTTCAATTGATACAAGATTTCAAGTTGTTAAATGATGCTACTATCATTAATATTATTAAGAAGTAAGGAGAGATTTTTAAATGGTAAAATCCACAGAAATTTTAGGTAAGGTATTCAGTCGTTCGTTATTCGGTTATAACAAATCCGAGGTGAATCATTACTTGGAAAATGATGTAAAGAAACAATTGGAAGATTATGAAAAAATCGTAAAAGATTTTGAGGAAAATGGTTATAAAGAAAAAGCTGCTAAATATGACGATTCCGAAAAAGCTATTTTAAAAATTCTAAGTGAAGCTGATGCTAAAGCAAAAGAAATTATCAAGCAAGCTGAGGAAGAAGCATCTCATATTAAAGCAAAAGCTGGTGAGGAATGTAAAGCGAAACTCGACAAGGCTCAACTAGATGCATCGAAAATCGTACAGAATGCAAATGAAGTGGCACTTCGTGAAAAACAACAAGCTAAGGACTTCGCTAAAAAACTTGTAGATGATGCGACAGTTGAGAAAGAACGTATCGTACAAGACCAACTACAACTACAATTGAAAGTAGATGCTTGGAAAAACACTGTAGAAAAACATTCAAAAGAATTGTTAGATACATTATCTGAATCAAAATGGTCTGATGTAACTGATGTTGTTTCCATTGGTCCAGAAACTAAGGATAGTGAAGTAGAGGTTGAAGAAAAAGTTGAAGTTGAATCTATCGAAATCATTAAAAATGATGACTTTCGTCTCGCTACATCAACAGGACACATCGATGTTGCAGCAATGATTGCAAAAGCTAGAGCTAGTATTGCAGAAGAAGAATCTAAGCTGAAAGAAGGTCAATGATGAAATCTGATAAAAATAGATTAGTATTGAAGTTGATTTTGTTCATTTTGTGGGCAAATTTAATTTTATGTTCGTATCTTCTACTAGCTGACCCACCAAACAAGATGTATGCGATAATTGCATTGACCATATCATACATCGTAAGTATTTTTACAATGATTAAGGTTGGTGACATGGTTTTCGGGACAGAGGAAAATCGACAATTTGTGCCAAAAGATGTTGATGATATTGAGCAAGTGGCAGTTGAGATTGAGAACGTATATGATGAACCGATTGTTGCAACCCACATCGAAGATGATTTCGTTCAAATTAAATCCAATGGTCGTAAATATTCTAAGCTACGTGGTCACTCAAGTAAACGAACTCGTGCACGTCAACCGTGGATTGGTTCTCGTAAAGTGGAACGAGAGGTTTATTATGACATTGAAAGCGGTCCTCATTGGATTGTTAATGCTGTCACTCGTGGTGGTCGCACAGCTGGCACGTCATATGTTGCGAGTAAAATCAATCAACTAGATAATGAATAACATTAATTTGAAAAAGCTAGTTTTCTAGCTTTTTCTTCTATATTACAGATAAATATAAACTTTATATTTACATTGGAGGAATTGAAGTGGATAATCACTTAAATACAACTTATCAAGAACGGATGAATCAGACCGTACAAGCAAAGTTACATGCTGTGCTACCATATTTAGAACCCGGTATGAAATTATTAGATTTTGGTTCTGGATTCTCACCAGAGTTTATCCATCAAATCGAAAAACGTGGTGTCATATATCACGCATACGACATATCACCGACGGTAAACCGACAGTTGATTGCAAATGGTACGACATGTATAACAGACTTGACGGATAAAGTAGAATACTATGATGTGATTTTTGCTTCAAGTGTATTCCATGAACTCATTTCTTACAAGACGGAATCGGAATATACTACTATAGTAAGAAACTTAATGGACACTTTAAAACAATATGGTAAGATTGTGATTCGAGACTGGGATTTCACTAAACAACAAGATAACGAATTAACACGTAAATCTGTACCATTTAGAATGGAGAAACTTGTGGAGATTCGTAAATGGTGTGATGCATTGATGAAAAATAACATTATCCAATGGTTTGAAATCGACACGAGTAAATACGTGGTGACAGCGACGGAATTCGACATGTTGCAAATCATGTTCCATGTCACGTGGGGTGTCGACGCACTTGAGCGTGAGAGTCGTGAGACTTACACGTCAATGATTACAGCGTTTAACATCGTAAAAGAAGCTATAGAACCAGATACTGTAGTATATGACGATTCATGTAATGAGTACGATGAGACATATTTACCACACTTACAAAAATATTTCTTGATTGATGAGCTACCACAACATACAAAAAGTATATTGACACTCATGAAAATACCGAAATTTCGGTAAATTGGTATTGTTTTGTTATTCACAAGTGTGATATAATAAATATGTAGGCGTAAATTTTTTTTACAGTTAGGTCTGTACTCAAATTGTGAATGTGCTATAATCATATTTGTAAGAGAGAAAAATAAAAATTTCTTACATTTAGGTCTGTACTCAAATTGAAAATGTGATACAATAATAATTGTAAGAGATACAAATAAATTTTTTACATTTAGGTCTGTACTCAATTTTGAAATGTGGTATACTTATAAATGTCAATAAGTCAACTAGAAAAAAGTTGAAAAAATTTGCATTTAGGTCTGTACTCAAATCGAAAATGTGTTACAATAATAAATGTAAGAGATGAAACAAAAAAAAACAAATTATGAGGTGTATTAAAATGACAAAAC
>CAJPNA010000049.1 GCA_905371865.1 uncultured Carnobacterium sp. | reverse complement strand
ACAACATAGCTTGCAAAATAAATGACTTCTTCCAACGCACGTGGACTCATGTCTAGCACAAGTCCCATGCGGCTTGGAATCCCTTTGAAGTACCACACATGTGATACTGGTGCTGCTAATTCGATGTGTCCCATACGTTCACGGCGAACTTTTGATCGTGTTACCTCAACGCCACAACGATCGCAGACTTTCCCTTTATTATTAATTTTCTTTAATTTTCCACAAGAACATTCTAAGTCTTTTGTTGGTCCAAAGATTTTCTCACAGAATAAACCATCGCGTTCTGGTTTTAAAGTACGGTAGTTGATTGTTTCAGGTTTTGTAACTTCCCCATGTGACCACTCACGGATTTTCTCCGGAGAAGCTAACCCAATCTGCATACTTTCAAAATTATTTACATCTATCAAGGGGCCTACCTCCCTTTCTTTTGGAATTGCCCTACGATTCCAATAGTTCTATTACTCTTCGTCAATTTCAAAATCATCTTCAATAACGTCTTCGTCAACGTTTTCGTCTTCAGATGAAGTTTCTTCTACTGCTGATAATTCAGCTGCACGGTCAGAATACTCATCTAATTGCGCACGTCTTTCATTTGTTCTTTCAACGTCACTGAAACGAATTCCTTCGTCTTCGTCCATATCTTCTAGTTTGATTTCTTCATCCTGTGCATCCAGTACTTTCATATCAAGACCTAAAGCTTGTAATTCTTTTACTAATACACGGAATGATTCAGGTACACCTGGACGTGAAATTTGTTGACCTTTAACGATTGATTCGTAAGTCTTCACACGACCAACAACGTCATCTGATTTGTACGTTAAGATTTCTTGTAATGTATAAGCAGCACCATAAGCTTCCAGTGCCCAAACTTCCATTTCTCCGAAACGTTGTCCACCAAATTGCGCTTTACCTCCAAGAGGTTGTTGTGTAACGAGTGAGTATGGTCCAATTGAACGAGCGTGAAGTTTGTCATCCACCATGTGGGCAAGTTTAATCATATACATAACTCCTACTGACACACGGTTATCAAATGGTTCCCCAGTACGTCCATCATATAGAATAGTTTTCGCATCACGAGCCAATCCTGCTTCTTCAACTGTTCCCCATACGTCTTCATCTTGTGCACCATCGAATACTGGTGTTGCGATGTAAATACCTAATTCACGAGCTGCCATCCCTAAATGTAACTCTAATACTTGTCCGATATTCATACGTGAAGGTACCCCTAATGGATTCAACATGATGTCAACTGGTGTTCCATCTGGTAAGAATGGCATATCTTCTTCCGGCATAATGCGGGAAACAACCCCTTTATTCCCGTGACGTCCGGCCATCTTATCCCCTTCATTGATTTTACGTTTTTGGACAATATATACACGAACTAATTTGTTTACTCCAGGTGCTAATTCATCACCTGCTGCACGTGTGAACACACGTACATCGCGGACAATACCGCCACCGCCGTGAGGTACACGTAGAGACGTGTCACGAACTTCACGAGCTTTTTCACCGAAGATTGCGTGTAATAAACGTTCTTCTGGTGATTGTTCTGTTAACCCTTTAGGAGTTACTTTTCCGACTAAAATGTCACCATCTTTAACTTCGGCACCAATACGGATAATTCCATCAGCGTCAAGGTTCTTCAATGCGTCTTCCCCAACGTTTGGAATCTCACGAGTAATTTCTTCAGGTCCAAGTTTTGTATCACGAGCTTCTGAATCGTAGTCGTCGATGTGGATTGAAGTATACACATCGTCTTTAACTAGACGTTCACTCATGATAACCGCATCCTCGTAGTTGTAACCTTCCCAAGTCATGAACGCTACTAGAACGTTTTGTCCTAATGCTAATTCACCTTTTTCCATAGAAGGTCCATCTGCTAGGATTTCGCCTTTAACGACTTTATCCCCTTGTGACACGATTGGACGTTGGTTGTAACACATACCAGCATTTGACCCGTGGAACTTAGTGATTTGGTAAGTATCTAATGAGCCATCAGCTGTACGTACGCGTACTTCTTTAGCATCAACGAATTCGACAACACCATCACGTTTACATAACAAGGCAACCCCTGAGTCATGCGCAGATACGTATTCCATACCTGTACCGATGAATGGTGCTTTAGGATTTAACAATGGAACAGCTTGACGTTGCATGTTCGCACCCATCAAAGCACGGTTTGAGTCGTCGTTTTCTAAGAACGGGATACATGCTGTCGCAACTGCAACTACTTGTTTTGGAGAAACGTCCATATAGTCAACGCGTTCTACTGGCACTTCTAAGTTTTCAGATACGTAACGCGCCATAACAACATCATTCACGAAGCTTCCATCTTCATTTAATGGAGAGTTTGCTTGCGCTACTACGAAGCTATCTTCTTCGTCAGCTGTTAAGTAGTCGATTTTATCTGTAACTTTATGAGTGTTCCAGTCCACACGACGGTATGGAGTTTCGATGAAACCATATTTATTAATCTTCGCATAGGTGGATAAGCTGTTGATCAACCCGATGTTTGGTCCCTCAGGAGTTTCAATAGGACACATACGACCATAGTGAGAATAGTGAACGTCACGAACTTCATATCCGGCACGGTCACGAGTCAAACCACCAGGTCCTAACGCTGATAGACGGCGTTTGTGTGTTAACTCTCCTAATGGGTTTGTTTGGTCCATGAATTGTGACAATTGAGAAGATCCGAAGAACTCTTTAATAGCTGCAACGACTGGACGAATGTTTACTAATTGTTGTGGTGTTACTGTTGCAGTGTCTTGAATAGACATACGTTCGCGAACCACACGTTCCATACGAGATAAACCGATACGGAATTGGTTTTGTAGTAATTCCCCTACTGAACGGATACGACGGTTTCCTAAGTGGTCGATGTCGTCTGTTGTTCCGATTCCTTCGTAAAGGTTTAAGAAGTAGCTGATTGTTGCAATAATGTCGCTTGCAGTCACGTGTTTCACGTCTTCAGTTACGTTTCCGTTACCGATTACTTTAATCACACGTTCCGCATCATTTGGAGCATAAATTTCAACAGATTGAATTGTAACTGGTTCCTTGATTACACCGTCTTCTGATGGATGTAAAGTAAATAGGTTAGCGCCTTTTTCAAGCACTTCTACTACTTTTTCCATTACATCGCGTTCTAGAACTGTTCCTTTTTCAACAACGATTTCTCCTGTTTCAGGATCCACTAAGTTCTCAGCGATTGTTTGGTGTAATAAACGGTTTTTAAGATGTAATTTTTTATTTACTTTATAGCGTCCTACTGCTGCTAAATCATAGCGACGTGGATCAAAGAAACGAGCTGTTAATAAGTTACGTGAACTTTCAGCTGTTTTTGGTTCACCTGGACGTAGACGGTCATAAATGTCTTTTAGGGCTTCTTCTGTACGAGATTCATCCATACGTTTATGAACATCTTTATCTAGAGTTAAACGTAATGTTTCGCTATCCCCGAAGATTTCTTGGATAAGATCATCTGAACCGAAACCTAACGCACGAACTAATACCGTTAATGGGATTTTACGAGTACGGTCGATACGCACATAAGAAATGTCTTTTGAGTCTGTTTCATACTCTAACCATGCACCACGGTTTGGAATTAATGTTGAACCATATAATGCTTTACCGTTTTTGTCAGGTCTGTCATGGAAATAAGCACCTGGTGAACGAACTAATTGAGATACAATTACACGTTCTGCACCATTAATGATAAATGTCCCCATTTCAGTCATTAATGGGAAGTCCCCGAAGAATACTTCTTGGTCTTTCACTTCTCCAGTTTCTTTATTCACTAAACGCATTTTTACGTAAATTGGAGCCGCGTAATTTGCGTCGTGATTTCTAGCTTCTTGTAAATTATATTTTGGAGCATGTAATTCATAATCTAAGAACTCCAATGATAAATTACCTGTATGGTCTTCAATAGGCGAAATATCCTTGAACATTTCACGGATTCCTTCATCCAAGAACCATTGGTAAGAATCTGTTTGGATTTCAATCAGATTAGGTAATTCTAATACTTCACTGATTCGTGCATAACTTCTACGCACACGGTGTCTACCGTATTTCACATCATGATGTGCCAACTCTTCCACCCCTAATAATTAGTATTGATAAATGTTACAATATGATGACATTTATTAAAAGTTCGTAACAAATGAAGATTTCGGTCGATTTTTAAACAAAAAAAAACCAAAAGAATTGTTTGCGGTCATTTGTGAAAAATGCAAATTCTTTTGTTTTAAGCCTTTACTTGTAAGGAATTGGACAATATTTCAACCCTCACACCGATTAAAATCCACACTTATTGCGTTATATTATTATACACAAAATCCCAAGCCTCGTCAAGGTTGACGACACTTGGGAAAGTTAGATTTTATCTGGTTTTTTCGGACTAATAAGTCCCCTCTTCGACCGATTGATTCTTCACGATTTTCACAATCCGACTTGTTCCAAGACGACTTGCTCCTAATTCGATGAATTTTTCTGCATCTTCAATGCTAGAAATTCCTCCAGCAGCCTTCACAAGAACGCCTTCACCAACATGTTTCTTCATTAATGCTACATGCTCAAATGTCGCACCCGCCGTTGAGAATCCTGTTGAAGTTTTAATAAATTCCGCACCCGCTTTTGTTACGACTTTGCACATTTTGATGATTTCTTCTTCTGTAAGAAGTGCTGTTTCAATAATGACTTTTAAGATATGACCGCTACATGCTTCATGAATTTGACGAATTTCATCTTCCACAACATCAAAATGTCCATCTTTCACGTCTCCAATATTGATGACCATATCAATTTCGCTAGCTCCGTTTTCGATAGCATCTTTTGTCTCAAAAACTTTGGTTGCTGTTGTGCTATAACCGTTCGGGAATCCGATAACGGTACAGATAGCTAATTTTCCATTCACATATTCGCTCGCACATTTGACAAAAGAAGCTGGAATACATGCTGAAGCAGTTTCGTATTTCATCGCATCATCTAAAATCTCTTTGATTTCACTCCAAGTAGATGCGGGCAATAGTAATGTATGATCAACTGTTTTCAAGATTTCTTTGATTTCCATATAATCCCTCTTTCTTATTTTGCACGGTCTTCTTTAATTATATTACGAAGTGCTTCAACTGCTACTTTAATAGCTGCTTCTGTATCGTGAACGATTGGGTTTGATAAGCCAGCTGCTTCACGTTCTTGGTTTCCCACTACTAAGAAAGTAGATCCTACGCGAACGCCTAAGTGGCTCGCCACAACGAATAACGCTGCTGATTCCATTTCAGAAGCCTTCACGCCAAGACGTTTCCAAGCTTCCCACTTGTTTTGTAAGTCATAGCTGACCGGCATCACTTGTGGTTCATGTTGTCCGTAGAATGAATCTTTACATTGCACAACCCCTGCATGTGTTGTGTATCCTAAGCCTTTACCCGCATTAATTAGCGCTGTTACGACATCGTAGTTCGCAATGGCTGGAAATTCAATCGGAGCATACTCGCGTGTTGTCCCTTCTGTACGAATCGCACCTGTCGCAATTACGATATCGCCACCTTTAACGTCGATATCAATTCCTCCACATGTTCCAACACGGACAAATGTATCTGCACCACTTCGTACTAATTCTTCAAGCGCAATTGCAGCTGACGGTCCACCAATCCCTGTTGATGTCACACTTACTTTTTCTCCGTCTAAGTATCCTGTATACGTAACATATTCGCGGTTATCGGCTACTAACTGCGCATTCTCAAAGTGTTCCGCAATTTTAGCACAGCGTTTTGGATCCCCTGGTAAAATCACATAGCGACCTACATCCCCTTTACGTGTATGGATATGATATTGTAATCCCTCTTCTGAATATTTCATGAATACCTTCCTTCCCCGCACCCTATGTGCCTCAATATTCCCTAGCAAACTAGGAAGGGGCCATGGTTTTTCCATAGCCCCAGATAGGAGGATGATGACAAATCTTCATCAAATAATTATGCCTATAGATGCCTTTTTGCAAATATAGTTGAAAGGATTAAACAATTGGATATACAGTTACCATAATTATCTCTATTTGCCTCTTCATCCTTCTATACTCATGAGTATTTTACCAAAATTACCATTGTTTTGCAAACGGTTCATTTTTGATTTTGGATAAGCTATTTTTATTTTTTTATCAGCCAATAGCTCGTCTATGAACTCCCAAATGCAAGCCTCCATCTGACTTTCTGGATTCGAGACTGGACGCAAGAATGGTCGCCAGACTTCTTTCACTCTTTCCATAAAATCCATCATTTCAACATCCCCACCAAAAGCCATTTGTTCCAACAGTATCCATGCATGCCCCTTCCACACAAGATTAGGCACCTTAAACGTCTCCGTATAAATTGGGAACGTTAAGAAAGAATTTGGAAGGTCTTCTATGGTTTGACGGCATCGGTATAACTTTACGAGAAATGCCCTCGTGAGTGGAGACGCTAATTTCTTAAAAAGCATTGTATCCCTTGACGTCCATTTCATCTCTCTATTCGGTTTTAAGCGTGCTTTTACAGGAACAGAATCTTCGACAAGCTTCTTCCATTTTTTCCACGAGAACGTTAAGAGCGGTACCCGTACTATTTGATACGTCATCTGCTGAGATCGAGGTTTCATCTTAATTCGCGTATGAAAAATCATCTCCCCCTTCACAAAGAAAATTAAATAATTCCCTAATTGAGGATGATATTTCATTAAATAACAAAAGGTATCTGTCAATTTATGCTGGCTTTCATAATTCTCTCCTAAAATCCAGTGGACAGGCATTCCAATGTCACCTAAATGTTTCGTCCGCTCTACGATATCCTCAGGAGAAATTACGCTACATTGATACTCGATGCACCAAGCATTCTTGCCTTCTGTGACGACGATATCCGGAATCTGTTCAATAGACGACACATACGGCTCTAACTCAGCATGAAAGTCATGACTCTTCAGACTTTCTAGCAATAGATGCTTTCCTTCTTGATGTGCCTGAGTTTCCTCCTGCCTGTGTTTCTTTGGAATATGCGCAAAGAACACGACCCCATTTCTAGAAACCTTCTTCATCACTTCTTCCCCACACTCTGGACAAAAGCAAACCTCATCCTCTTTTATTTGGGTTGCATGGACTAAATCTCCTGATTTCGTTCGAACAATATTCATTCCCATCACCTCAACAACAGATACGAAAAAAGGAAGCAGAATCTCCTGCTCCCTCTAAATATTATCTTATAAATTTTTTTCTTGTACGATATCCCAAGAGAAGCCTAAAGCCCCTTCACCAAGGTGAGTTCCAACAACTGGACCAAAATAGGCCAAAGATGTTCGTAATTTAGGATATTGTTCTTGCATTTTTTGTCTCCAAGCTTCACCAGCTTCTGGTGCATTGGCATGAATAATGACTAATTCATAGCCATCTCCATCCATCGTTCCTGTTTCATCTGCAAATAATTGCTCAATTCGTTTCATCGCTTTTTGTTGTGTACGAATTTTCTCGAAAGGAACAATTTTTTTATCGACAAATGTCAAGATTGGCTTGATTTTCAACATAGAGCCCACTAATGCAGCCCCTGCAGATAAACGGCCACCGCGTTGTAAATTGCTTAAATCATCAACGATAAAGTAGGCTGTCGTACGATCAATTAATCGTTGAACAGTTTCTACAATTTCTGAAGGAGAATACTCTCCAGATTTTGCCATTACCGCTGCTAATTTTACAGCTCTTGCTTGAGGCGCACAACTAATCCCTGAATCAATTGGATAAATCGGCACTTCATCTTTCATGTCATCGGCCACAGCCACACAAGTTTGATATGTCCCACTAATTCCGCTAGAAATAGTAATAGGAATAATAGCATCATAATCTTTTGCAAGTTCGCGGAATAATTCGTAAGTTTCTCCTACAGGTGGTTGTGTACTCGTTGGAAAGATTGAAGAAGATTTTACTTTTGTATAAAATTCTTCAGATGAAATATCTATATCTTCACGATACGTCTCTTGTCCAAAAATAACAGACAACGGCATCACATATACATTTAGCACGGCCAATTCTTCTTTCGTTAAATAAGCTGTACTATCTGTAACGACAGCAATTTTCATCTATCCAACTCCTTTCACATTTGAAATTAAGTGAACTTTAAAGTCAAAAAAACTTCAAAACTCCTACATTCAAGTATAACAAAAAATAAATACCTGCGCAATGAATGGTAAGTTTTCTAAAAGAAGCTTAACAATACTTGCTCATCCATCAAATTGCAGTATAATAGAAGACATAGTAATTTTTTTGGAGGTATTATGGAACAAAGATCTACGCAACATCAATTAGATAAACAAAAGAAAAATGACTGGTTTTTACGATTCTTCAAAGGAATGTTCATCGGTTCAGGATTTATTCTTCCTGGCGTTAGTGGAGGTGCGCTTGCGGCTATCTTCGGATTATATGAACGCATGATTAGTTTCCTTGCCAATGTCACAAAAGATTTCAAAAAGAACTTTCTCTTCTTCTTGCCAGTTGGTATCGGAGCTCTTGCAGGGATTGTCGTACTTTCATTTGGAGTCAGCTATTTATTAGGAAACTTTGAAACAATTATTCTTTGGTTCTTCATCGGATGTATTGTCGGTACCATCCCTGCCCTTTGGAAAGAAGCAGGAAAAGAAGGTCGTAGTACTCGCGAATTCTCTTTTTAATGTTTTATACAGTACCATAATCGCCTTTTGAGGATAAA
>CAJPNA010000048.1 GCA_905371865.1 uncultured Carnobacterium sp. | reverse complement strand
TGTAAAGCCTAGGTTTATACTTAGGCTTTTTATTAAATTTAAAATTTGTTTTTTGAGACGATTATAAATTTTCATTGAGGACTCAATTATAATTGATTTTACTATCATTTTTTTATAAAAGTGCTATAATAGGAAAAGTTAAAAATGATATTCCCGAAAGGATGCACCATGTGTAGATGCCTTGTAACCGGAATTGAATGGGGGAAAAAGAAATGGAAAAAATTTTATTTACATCGGAATCCGTAACAGAAGGACATCCCGATAAAGTTGCAGACCAAATTAGTGATGGTATTTTAGATGCCATTCTTACTCAAGATCCAACTGCTCGTGTAGCCTGTGAGACAGTAGTAAACACTGGTTTAGTCGTTTTAGTAGGAGAAATCACAACAAGTGCGGTTGTTGATTACCAACAAGTTGCTCGTGATACGATTCGTAAAATAGGATACACTGACCGCAAGTATGGATATGATGCGGATGCAGTTGCGGTGATGGTTTCTTTAGACAAGCAATCACCAGATATTGCAATGGGAGTTGATGATGCATTAGAAACTCGTGGGCAGTCTGAAGAGTTTGGAGCAGGAGACCAAGGATTAATGTTTGGTTATGCTACCAATGAAACGGATTCTTATATGCCTTTACCGATTGATTTAAGTCATAAATTGGCTTTTCAATTAGCAAAAGTTCGTAAAGAAAAACTATTAGATTACTTAGGCCCAGATGGAAAAGTTCAAGTAACAATTGAATATACTCCTGAGCATATTGTAAAACGTATTGATACAATTGTTGTAAGTACACAACATGATGAAGAGATTTCTCAAGAGCAAATCAGAAAAGACGTACTTAAGTATGTTGTAAAACCAGTCGTACCTTCTGAATTACTTGACGATGAAACACGTTACTTCATTAATCCGACTGGTAAATTCGTTATCGGTGGACCTGTTGGAGACTCAGGATTAACAGGCCGTAAAATTATCGTAGATACTTACGGTGGATATGCACGTCATGGTGGTGGAGCTTTCTCTGGTAAAGATTCTACAAAGGTAGACCGTTCTGCAAGTTATGCAGCTCGTTATATTGCAAAAAATGTTGTTGCAGCAGGTCTTGCTGAAAAATGTGAAATTCAATTAGCGTATGCGATTGGAGTAGCACAACCAGTTTCGATTGCTGTAGATACATTTGGAACTAACCACGTACCAGAAGATAAAATCATTGAAGTCATTCGTAAAGAGTTCCGTTTAACTCCAAAAGGAATTATTGAAACACTAAATTTACGTAGACCTATCTATCAACAAACAGCCGCTTATGGTCATTTTGGTAGAACAGATATAGAACTTCCATGGGAAAAACTAGATAAAGTTGCAGAATTAAAAGCTAGTTTTGCATAATGAATAAACGAAAAGCCAACCACTATTGTAGTGGTTGGCTTTTTTTACTTTTTCTTTTCGAGGACATAACAAATTGGTGGACAGTTGATTTGATTGATAAATTGATATTTTAAGACACTCCATTCTTTTTGAGAAAGATTGGATAGTAGGGACTCTACCGAATTCTTTTCTTCTAAGCCACCATTATGACCATAATAGGATACAATAATTATCTTTCCATTATTCTCCAATCGTTCTAGTAAAATCTTGATAGCTTTTATTGTAGAAGAAGGAGTCGTGATGATCTTTTTATCACTTCCAGGTAAATAGCCCAGATTAAAAATAGCTAGTCTAACAAGCTCGTCTTGTTCTAAATAGTTTGAAATATTCGCGTGGGAGTCTAGAATACAAGTCACTTTTGGGGCTAAGTCATATTTTTGTAATAATTGTCTTGTTTGTAAAATAGCTATTTCTTGAATATCAAAAGATAAAATTTTTGAAGTCGAATCTATATGTTGTGCCAAAAAAAGTGTGTCATGTCCATTTCCTGCGGTTGCGTCGATAAATAGTCCATTTTCTAAATTTTCTGAAAGTATCATTTCGTGGCTAAATTGTTGAGCGTTCTTCAAAATAAACACCTCTTAAGTAAAATTTTGCAATTTGTTACATATTTTTTACGGATATTAAGAGTATACGACGTTTTACGTGTTCGCGCAACGTTCCCCTACACATTCATTTTTATCCTACTATAATGGATTACGAATTAGTTTTTATATGGAGGATAAAAGGATGACAGAAACAAAACACGAAAGATACTTACGTTTAAAAAAAGAAAAACAAATGAAGGCTTTCAAAGCTGCAAATAAAAATTTACAAAAGACAGTTGCTGTCGTTGGAGCAACTACGGTAGCAGGTTTAGCATTAGCACCAAAATCTCATGCATATACTGTACCTACGAATCAAGTACAAACTCCAGCGCAACGTTTTTTAAATAAGATTATTCCAGCAGCTCAACAAGCTACTGAAGGTAAAGATGTCTATACTTCAGTAATGATCGCACAGGCAGCTCTAGAATCTGCATGGGGAACAAGTGTGCTAGCTTCTGAACCAAACCATAACTTATTTGGTGTAAAAGGGAACTACAATGGTCAATCTGTCAATATGTATACTTTAGAAGATGCTGGAGCGCAAAACTACTACGGTATTCATGATAATTTTAGAAAATATCCATCATACAAAGAATCAATGGATGATTATGTAGATAAAATTGTTAATGGGATTAAAGGGGCTCCAATGTTCTATTCTGGTGCATGGAAGAGCCGTACAAATAGCTATCAAGATGCTACACGTTATTTAACTGGCCGTTATGCAACGGACACTGCGTATTATGCTAAATTAAACCGCATTATTGAACAATTTGGATTGACAAAATATGATAATGGAACTGCTACGGCTATCGCAGCGTCAATTGAAGAGAAATCTTCAATTGGAGGACAATATACTGTTCAAGCAGGGGATACATTATATGCTATCAGCCGTAAATCGGGTGTTAGTGTAAATCAATTATTGTCTTTAAATGGATTATCATTAAATTCAGTGATTCGTCCAGGACAATCTTTATCATTAGGAAATAATACAAAACAAACTACTAATACAGTAGTATCAACTCCTGTAAGTACTACATCTGTTTCAAAAGCAAATGGTACTTATACCGTAAAAGCTGGTGATACCCTATATGGTATCAGCCGTAAATTTGGGATGAGCTTATCGCAATTAATTTCATCCAATGGAATTTCTACATCAAGTATCATTCGCCCAGGACAAACATTACGTGTAGTTGGTGGTGAAGCTTCTTCTACAGTAGTTAGAACATCTACTTCTACAGCTCGTACAAGCGGTGGAAACTATGTTGTCCAAGCGGGAGACACTTTATACAGTATCGCTCGTCGTTCAGGAATGAGTTTAAATTCATTATTAACCTTAAATGGTTTATCTCAATCATCTATCATTTATCCTGGTCAAAGTTTAACAGTGAGTCAATCAGAAGGAAACTTCTCAACTCCAGTAAGTACTAAAACAAATAGCGCATCTTCAGTAGTATCAACTTCAGGGACCTATACTGTAAAAGCAGGGGATACATTATATAGTATTGCTCGTCGTTCAGGTGTGAGCTTGAGTTCGTTATTATCATTAAATGGACTATCTCAATCTTCAGTGATTCGTCCTGGTCAAACACTAAACGTTTCAGGAACTTCAAGTACAACAGTTGCTACTCCAGTAAGTACCGCTAGTCAAGCAACTTCAACTTCAGGGACCTATACTGTAAAAGCAGGAGATACTTTATATCGTATTGCTCATAATCATGGAATTTCATTAAGAACATTACTTTCAGTGAATGGATTATCAGAAACTAGTACGATTCGTCCAGGTCAACAATTAGTAGTGTCAGGTTCAGCACAAGCAACTACTTCATATTCATCAACACAATCCGTTTCTTCTGGTGCTAAAACTCATACAGTTAAAGCAGGAGAAGGGTTATGGCGTATTGCTAGAACTTACGGACTTTCATTAGAACAATTAAAAGCTTTAAACGGCTTAACTTCAAATGTTATCCGAGTTGGTCAAGTGTTGAAAGTTTCAAAATAATCTGCTAGAATAATACTCACAAAAGCAGATAGAGGAATAGTAAGTTTCTTTGAAAGTAGTAGAGAGTGCATGGTTGGTGAAAATGCATCAATTCGATAAACTGAACTCGCCTTTTTAGCCGAACTCTGAAGGATTAGTAAGAGTTTCCGCCTCGCCAGCGTTACAGGTAAGAAGAGTAAAATGTTTAGGTGGTAACACGTATTGCGTCCTATCTGTCAATGACAGGTGGGGCGTTTTTTAATTTTGAAAGGAGTGAATCAGATGACATTTAATCATCTAGAAATAGAGCCAAAATGGCAAAAATATTGGAAAGAACATCATACATTCAAAACAACAGAAGATCCTTCTAAGAAAAACTTTTACGCATTAGATATGTTCCCGTATCCATCAGGACAAGGACTTCACGTAGGTCACCCAGAAGGTTATACAGCAACTGATGCCGTTTCTCGTATGAAACGTGCACAAGGGTACAATGTTCTTCATCCAATGGGATGGGATGCGTTTGGACTTCCTGCAGAGCAATATGCTCTAGATACAGGAAATGATCCGGCAGAATTCACGAAAGTAAACGTAGCAAACTTCAAACGTCAAATTAATGAATTAGGATTTAGTTATGATTGGGACCGTGAAATTAACACAACGGATCCAGAGTACTATAAATGGACACAATGGATTTTCACTAAATTAGTGGAAATGGGACTTGCATATGAAGCTGAAATTCCAGTGAACTGGTGCCCAGCTCTTGGAACAGTACTAGCTAACGAAGAAGTTATCGATGGTAAGAGTGAACGTGGAGGACATCCAGTTTACCGTAAACCAATGAAACAATGGATGTTGAAAATTACAGCATATGCTGATCGTCTATTAGAAGATTTGGATGATCTAGATTGGCCAGAAAGCATCAAAGATATGCAACGTAACTGGATTGGTCGTTCAGAAGGAGCTCAAGTTCGTTTCAATGTAAAAGCAACAGATGAGAGTTTTGAAGTCTTCACAACACGTCCGGATACATTATTTGGAGCGACTTACAATGTATTAGCTCCAGAACATGAATTAGTTCAAAAAATTGTGACTCCTGAACAAAAAGAAGCAGTAGACGCTTATATTGCAGCCGTTTCTACAAAATCTGACTTAGAACGTACGGAACTTTCTAAAGAAAAAACAGGGGTATTTACTGGAGCGTACGCGATTAACCCAGTGAACGGAAAAGAAATCCCAATCTGGATTGCAGACTATGTATTAAGTACTTATGGTACAGGTGCCATTATGGCCGTTCCAGCACATGATGAACGTGACTACGAATTTGCCAAAGTATTTGGATTAGACATTATTCCAGTGATTGAAGGCGGAAACGTTGAAGAAGAAGCGTACACTGGTGATGGTGTACATATTCATTCAGAATTCCTAGATGGATTAAACAAAGCTGACGCAATTGCTAAAATGAATGCATGGCTTGAAGAACATGGTGTAGGGGCTGCAAAAGTAAGCTATCGTCTACGTGACTGGTTGTTCTCTCGTCAGCGTTACTGGGGTGAACCAATTCCAGTCATCCATTGGGAAGATGGTACTATGACAACTGTTCCAGAATCAGAACTGCCATTAGTGTTACCAAAAACAGATAAAATTCGTCCTAGTGGTACAGGTGAATCACCACTTGCAGCGATTGAAGGCTGGCTCTATGTAACGGACCCTGCAACAGGTAAGAAAGGTCGTCGTGAAACAAATACAATGCCACAATGGGCAGGAAGCTCATGGTACTTTGTACGTTATATTGATCCACATAACAAAGAAAAAATTGCAGACCCTGAAAAAGTAAAACAATGGTTACCAGTTGATTTATATATTGGTGGTGCAGAGCATGCCGTTCTTCACTTACTATATGCTCGTTTCTGGTATAAAGTGTTATACGATTTAGGCGCTGTTCCTAACAAAGAACCATTCCAAAAATTATTTAACCAAGGAATGATTCTAGGTGAAGGTAATGAAAAAATGTCTAAATCTAAAGGGAATGTTGTAAACCCTGACGATGTTGTTCGTGAATATGGTGCCGATACTTTACGTGTTTATGAAATGTTCATGGGACCACTGGATGCATCGATTGCTTGGAGTGAAAAAGGACTGGAAGGTAGCCGTAAGTTCCTAGACCGCTTCTGGAGATTGATGATTGATGATAATGGCAAGATTCGTGACCGCATCACAAAACTAAATGATGGTAAATTGGATAAAGTGTACCATCAAACGGTGAAAAAAGTGACAGAAGACTTCGAAGAATTGCATTTTAATACTGCAATCTCTCAAATGATGATTTTCGTAAACGAAGCGTATAAAGCAGATGCATTACCATTCGACTACATGAAAGGTCTTGTACAATTGATTGCGCCATTAGCACCACATATGGCTGAAGAAATCTGGAGTAAATTCGGATTCACAGAATCAATTAGCTACGAACCATGGCCAACTTACGATGAATCTAAATTAGTAGAAGACGAAGTTGAAGTGATTTTCCAAGTAAATGGAAAAATTAAAGCACGCGTAATGGTTCCAACGAACGCAGATGCTGCTGCTCTTGAAGCACTTGCTAAAGAACACGATTCAGTAAAATCTGCAATTGAAGGAAAAACAATCCGTAAAGTAATTGCCGTTCCAGGACGTTTAGTAAACATCGTTGCGAACTAATGGAATTTGAAAGGATAGTAGAATGATTTATTTTGATAATGCAGCAACAACGAAAATTTATGATGATGCATTAACGAGCTATGTTCAAGTTAGCCAAAAGTTCTTCGGAAATCCATCGAGCTTACACCAATTAGGAGTCGATGCCCATCAAGTGTTGACAAAAGCTAGAGCACAAGTGGCTAGTTTATTATCAGTTCAACCTGAGGAGATTTTCTTCACCTCAGGCGGAACTGAATCAAATAACTGGGCGATTAAAGGAACAGCTTTAGAAAAATCTGTATTTGGGAAGCATATCATCACGACAAAGATTGAACATCCTTCAGTCATTCAAACCTGTAAGCAATTAGAACGCTTCGGGTTTGAAGTGACGTACTTAGATGTCGATTCAAAAGGAATTGTAAATGTAGAGCAATTAAAAGAGAGTCTTCGCAAAGATACGATTCTAGTGAGTGTAATGGCTGTCAATAATGAAGTTGGTGCAATTCAGCCAATTGCGGGAATTGCACAAGTGTTAGAAGCATATCCATCGATTCATTTTCATGTGGATGCTGTTCAAGCGCTTGAGAGCGCAAGCCAGCTGCTAGCCCTTGGACGCATAGATTTATTAAGTCTATCTGCGCATAAATTCCATGGACCAAGAGGCGTTGGGATTATGTATAAGAAATTTGGACGTAAGATTCAAGCGCTCTTAACAGGTGGCGGACAAGAAAAAGGAGAACGTAGTACAACGGAAAACCTTCCAGGGATTGTGGCCACAACAAAAGCTCTGCGAATGGCTATAGAAGAAAAGTCTGTTACGGGGGAACTTCGTAGCCAACTATGGAAAGAGTTAGCAACAAAAACTGAGATTCGCATCTTCTCGCCTGAAGATGGAGCGTCTCATGTATTATGCTTTGCTATTAAAGGTGTTCGTGGAGAGGTCGTTGTTCATGCTTTTGAAACTCATGGCATTTATATTTCTACGACTTCTGCTTGTTCAAGTAAAAAAGTAGATTCGTCTAGTACGCTTTATGCGATGGATGTGCCAACTGAATGGGCAACAGGAGCCGTTCGTGTAAGCTTCTCAAACGACAACACGAAAGAAGAAGTCGAACAGTTTATCAATGTATTGCATCAGTTAATGAAACAATTTTCGTTTTTAAAATAAAAAGGAGGAAACCTTTGAAAACTAGAATTTTGATTCGCTATGGTGAACTTTCTACAAAGGGTAGAAACAAGAAGATGTTCACTCAAAAATTAGCGTCAAATATAAAAAAAGCCTTAGTAGATTTTCCTCAGGTAAAGGTGATTCCTGATTATGACTTTATGTATTTAGATTTACATGAAGCGCCTGAAGAAGCTGTTATCGAAAAGGTAAAACCAATTTTTGGGATTCAATCAATTTCGCCAGTCTATATTATCGAAAAAGATATGGAAGTGGCCAAAAAAGTGGTTCTTGACTTATTGAGTCAAGAAGATCTTGAAGGTAAGACGTTTAAAATTATGACAAAACGCTCGGATCACACATTCGAGATGGATACAAACCAAATCAATCTGTTCTTAGGAGATGCTGTTCTTGAAGCATTTCCAGATATCAAAGTTCAATTAAAACAACCAGATATTACAGTTCGTATCGATGTGCGCCGTGAACACTTAATGGTGAGTCTTAAGACCATCCCAGGAGCAGGCGGACTTCCTGTTGGAACAAGTGGTCGAGTGATGCTCATGTTATCTGGCGGGATTGATTCTCCAGTAGCAGGGTATCTTGCGATGAAACGTGGGATGGAGATTCAATGCGTTCACTTTGCAAGCCCACCATATACGAGTCCTCAAGCGCTTGAAAAAACAAAACTTTTAGCTGCAAAAATTGCTCGTTTTGGAGGAAGTATTCAATTCCTTACGGTACCATTTTCTAGAATTCAAGAGGAAATTAAGAAGAGTGTACCAGAAGCTTATTTAATGACGATTATGCGTCGCTTCATGCTTCGTATTACGGATCAACTTAGAGAAAACGTACGTGCACTTGCAATTGCTAATGGGGAATCAGTAGGGCAAGTAGCTTCTCAAACTTTAGATAGCATGCTGGCGATTAATGACGTGACTAACACACCAATAATTCGTCCGGTGGCTACAATGGACAAACTCGATATTATCAAAGTTGCTGAAGAAATTAATACTTTCGAATTATCGATTCAACCATTTGAAGATTGCTGTACGGTATTTGCTCCACCAAGTCCAAAGACAAAACCAAAACTCGAAAAGGCACGTCAATATGAAGCGCGTCTTGATGTTGAAGGG
>CAJPNA010000047.1 GCA_905371865.1 uncultured Carnobacterium sp. | reverse complement strand
ATCCGTATCTTTGTATCCAGCGTCTGCCAAAATTTTCTTAGATTCTTCTGGTTTATATGTGAATCCTGGGATTTCTGATTTATTTGCATAGATTTCACCAAAGAATGGAGATAATAATGTATTAGCAGAGATACGTAATCCTTGGTAAGTTTCTTTTGCTACTTGATCGTTATCTAATGCATAAGCGATTGCTTTACGTAAAGCTGGATCACTCATCTTCTTACCTGGTTCAAATACGTGTTCCCCTTTATCTTTATCAAAATGACCCATGAGAAATGTAGTTTGTAATCGTACCTAATAAATTAATGTTTGATAGATTTTTATAAGTATCGTATTGATCAGGTTGCATTGAAGCAAAGTCATATTTACCAGCTTTCATTTCTTGGACGATTGAATCTGGAGATACAACATCCGCTTTTAAGCCATCCACTTTAGGTTCGCCTTTGTAGTAGTAAGGGTTTTTCTTATATGTTACAGATTCACCAGGAACTACTTTATCAACGACAAATGGTCCGTTACCTACAACATCTGTACGGCTTTTTTCTGATTTAACTGCATCTTCATAAGACATATCTTTGAAGACATGTTTTGGTAACATTTGTCCTAAGATTGCGTTACCACCCATTTCTAAAGCTGGGTAAACTTCTTCTAAGTGAATTTTAACAGTTTGGTCATCCACTTTTTCAAGTCCTGAGATTTTATCTGCTTTACCTTCGTGGAAATCTTTCATACCAACGATGTTTTCAGCATTTTCATCGTAACGAACTCCGTCGTAATCTTTACGTCCTACGAATTCATAAGTGAAAATGTAGTCGTCGATTGTTAAAGGTTTTCCGTCAGACCATTTGTAGTCTTTAGAACGTAATTTTAATGTTACAATTTTATTTTCTTTATCTAGAGTGAACTCCATCATACCGCCATCTTTTTTAATGCGTTGGTTTGCATCGAATTCAAATAATGACGCGAATGCGAAGTCTACTAAACTACCGTCACCTGAGTCCACGTATAATAATGGGTTAATTAACCCTTTAAATGGTGAAGCAGATACCACAGCGTAGTTAATAGTTCCGCCTTTGATAACAGTCCCTTCGTTTGTTACATCAGAAGCGAATTTGCGTTCTTCAGTTTTAGCATTTGATGAAGAATCACCACTTGTTTTGTTGTTATTATTACATGCAGCTAAAGTCACTAATGAAGCAGCACCTAATAAACCAGCAATTGCTTTTTTGTTCATGTGTTTCCCTCCAAATTGGATTGATATTAGAATAATGTAAATGATACTCCCATTCCCCCATTACTGCAACCCTTTAAGAAGCTTTTTCATCATCTTTTTACCAAAAACTCATTTACTTTTAATCATAAAAATCGCGTTATTATCGTTTTTTTAGCACATTACAACCCGTTTGTCCACGAATAAAAGACATTTCTTTCTTCTTTTTTTCTCAACATTCGCATTCTATCAACGTTTCTGGCAGGAACACAAAAAAGCCGGAAGTTTTCACTTCCGGTTTCTCCATTTTCTTATTGATGACTTGCAATATAATTCACTGCGTCTCCAATTGTTGTGATGTTTTCTGCATCTTCGTCAGAAATTTGAATTCCAAATTCATCTTCTAATTCCATAACTAATTCCACGACATCTAGTGAATCTGCGCCTAAGTCTTGTTGGAATGTCATGCCTTCCGTTACTGTTGAAGCCTCAACGCTAAAACGGTTTGCAATCAATTGAGCTACTTTATCAAAAATCACTTGATTTGACATAACTTTCTCTCCCTTCTCATTAAGGTTTCCTATGAGGAAACGCTATCCAATCCTCAAACCTTATTCATCCGCATTCGAAAGCGGACTATCTATTAATTCAGATAGTACTGTTATTTTACCGAATTCTACTGAAAATGTCTATAGCTTCTATAAACGATTTTCCTCTATTTCTTCATTATCTTAAAACGAGATGCCCTGGTTCCACCTCTTGCAGTGTTGCATTCTCGTTGAAATCTTCCCCTTTATAAATGAGACGTCTTCGATTCTTTTCTTCACGAGGATCGGGTAGAGGAATAGCGGATAGCAAACTCTTCGTATAGGCGTGTTGTGGATTCGTATAGACACATTCCGCAGAGCCCATTTCCACAATACGGCCACGATACATGACAGCAATCCGGTCACTAATATATTTCACCATGGATAAATCATGGGCAATAAAGAGATAAGTGAGTCCTTTTTCTTTCTGGAGTTTCTTTAGCAAATTCACAATTTGTGCTTGAATGGAAACGTCTAGTGCAGAAATCGCCTCATCACAAACGATGAATTTTGGATTTAAGGCGAGCGCTCTGGCAATCCCGATTCGTTGACGTTGACCTCCTGAAAATTCATGCGGATAACGGTTGGCATGTTCTCGGTTGAGCCCTACTGTTTCTAGCAACTCATCGACCATTTGGTTTCGTTCTTCTTTTGTTGAAGCCAAATGATGAATATCAATACCTTCTGCAATAATATCACGCACCTTCATCCGGCTATCTAGTGAAGCGTAAGGATCCTGGAAGATCATCTGCGCTTCTTTTCGAAACTCAAGAAGTTCCTTCCCTTTTGTTAGTGTCGCAATATCTTTCCCTTCAAAAAGGATTTCTCCATCTGTCGGTTGGTATAGGCGTAACAGCGCTCTTCCTGTTGTTGATTTTCCAGAACCTGATTCTCCTACTAATCCGAAAGTTTCTCCTTCATATATATCAAAGGAAATATCATCAATGGCTTTTACGACATTTTTATTTGTTCCAAAATACTGCTTTAAGTGTTTCACTTCAACCAGTTTCTTCTTTTCAGCTGTATTAGTCATTAGACGCACCTCCTTCTCCAAAAAAAATTTTACGTCTTCTCAAAATTTCCTCAGGCACTTCTACTTTAGGCGCACGTGGGTCCAAAAGCCACGTAGCTGCAAAATGGGTCCTAGATACTTGGAACATTGGCGGTTCTTTTACGCGGTCGATTTCAAGCGCGACATCGCTTCGAAGTGCAAAAGCATCTCCAACAGGTGGATCTAATAAATCTGGTGGTGACCCCGGAATCGCATAAAGAGTATCTCCGGTATGTAAAGTCGGCATCGAACGAAGGAGGCCCCATGTATAAGGATGTTGAGGATTATAGAAAACTTCATCGGAAGTTCCAACTTCAACAACTTTACCTGCATACATGACAGCAACACGATCTGCGACATTTGCCACAACCCCAAGATCATGCGTAATAAAGATAATCGCCATTTGGAATTTACACTGAAGTTCTTTTAATAATTCTAGAATTTGTGCTTGAATCGTCACATCTAAAGCTGTTGTTGGTTCATCGGCAATCAACACATCGGGATTACAAGCTAAGGCAATAGCAATCACAATCCGTTGACGCTGACCACCAGAGAATTGGTGAGGATATTGTTTCATCCGTTCTTTCGGATTTGGAATTCCTACAAGCTCTAGTAATTCCTCTGCACGTTTATACGCTTCTTCTTTTGAAGCCTTTTCGTGTTTAATAATCACTTCCGCAATTTGTCGTCCAATTTTCATGGTTGGATTCAAAGAGGTCATTGGATCTTGGAAAATCATCGCAATCTCTTTCCCACGAACAGATTGCATTTCACGTTCGCTTTTTTCTAAGAGATTCTCCCCTTTAAATAGAATAGAACCTTCTTTAACCATCGCGTTGTTTGATAACAATTGCATCACGCTTTTAGCAGTCACACTTTTTCCAGAGCCTGATTCCCCCACTAAAGCGAGAGTTTCCCCTTTTTGCAAAGTTAGATTAACTCCACGAATCGCTTGAACTTCTCCTGCGAAAGTTTTGAAGTGGATTCGTAAGTTTTCAATAGATAAAATTGTTTCGCTCATTCGAATCCTCCTAATCTTTCATTTTCGGGTCAAAGGCATCTCGAAGTCCATCTGCTAATAAGTTAAAGCTAATCATTAAAACACAGAGTACTCCTGATGGGAACCACATTAAGTTTGGATAAATACGGAATGTTTTATATCCTCCATTAATCAGCGAACCGAGTGAAGCATCTGGAACTGGAATCCCAATTCCCAAAAAGCTTAAGAAGGCTTCAAAGAAGATTGCTGAAGGAATTGAAAACATGGTTTGAATAATAATCAAGCCTGCCATATTCGGTAGTAAATGCTTGAAGGCAATTTTCCAAAAGCTTTGTCCTAAAGAACGAGAAGCTAAAATATATTCAAGATTTTTTAGTTTTAATGTTTGTGCACGGACAACACGAGCCATTGTTACCCAACTTGTAAACCCAATCGCTACGATAATCGAAACGAGACCTGGTTTCATCACTAATAACATTAAAACAAGAATAATTAAGTTTGGAATTGCTGAAATAATTTCTAAGAATCGTTGCATAACGGTATCTACCCGTCCTCCAAACCATCCAGAAATAATTCCGTAAGTCACTCCAATAGTAATATCAAACAAAGCAGCAGCAAAGGCAATAATCAAAGAAGTTTGTGTCCCGTATAAAACACGTGAAAATAAATCTCTTCCTAAATTATCTGTCCCAAAATAGAAGTTGACACCTTCAGGAACTCCTTGTTGCGCATAGACATCTATACCGTTTCGAAGACCACTAAAGAGTCCAGGAATACGAGCAGGTAAATTTGAAAATTGCACATTTTGTTCAAGAGGATCAAACGGAGCAATCACTGGAGCCAAGATAGCTAGCAAAATAATCGCTAGTACGATGACTAGAGAAAATACAGCCCCTTTATTTTTCGTTAATCGTCTCCAAGAGTCTTGTAAAAAGTTTAATGACGGAGAAGCGATTTTTTCTCGGTCAGCCGTACGACTCAAATCTACTCTTTGGAATAAGTCTTTTTCAGATACTTCTGCCATTATACTTCCCCTCCTTCATCTGTAATACGAATACGAGGATCAATCCAAGCGTATAGTAAATCGACCATTAAAATCACAAATACTAATAATGTTGAATACAACATCGTTACTCCCATAATCGTTGGATAGTCATTTGTTAAAATCGACTTCACGAATTGCTCCCCGATACCAGGAATCGAGAAAATATTCTCAATCACCATCGACCCTGTCATCAATCCTACGAGCATCGGTCCAAGAATCGTCACGAGGGGAATAATCGCATTTCTAAATCCATGTCGAAATGCCACTTCAAAACGACTTAATCCTTTTGCTCTAGCAAGTTCAATATAATCCGAATGCAATACTTCTACCATTTCCGTTCTCACGAAACGAGCCGAATCGGCAATCGGAGAAATCGAAAGCGCTAGTGTCGGTAAAATAGAGGAAACAAAACCTTGGTTCCATAAAGCAATTGGGAAAATAGGGAATATCACCCCAAACAACAATTGTAAAACGACAGCGAACACGAAACTTGGAACAGAACGACCGATAATTGCAAAGAAAGTTGCTAGTGTATCCACCCAAGTATTTTGTCTCATGGCTGCCACCATCCCTAAGAGAGAACCCACAATCGTTCCAAAGATTAACGCTTGGAATCCGAGTTGGAAAGAAGGTCCTACTCTAGAGAAAATCAAATTTGCTACCGTCGAATTATATTGGAAAGATTGTCCAAAATCTAAACGGAATAAACCCGTAATATAAATCCAGTATTGAACGAATACAGGTTTATCTAAACCATACTTCGCATTCATAATTTCGAGTTGAGCCTGCGTTAGTTGCTCCTCATTTGCGTATGGAGACCCCGGCAATAGTTTCATTAAAAAGAACGTAATTGTCGCAATTAAAAATAGTGTTAAAAACATGTAAAAAACACGTTTTGCGATATATTTAAGATAGTTTTTCAACCTTACACCTCCATTATTTATCTTCTAATTCTGTTTCATCATACTATCTAAAGAATTAAAGTTTCAACTAATTAGTTTCACAAAAGGAATTGCGATTTTGCAAAACTTCTGATACATTGTAAGGAATAAATGAAAAGGAGCACCTTTATGAAATTTGATTTGAAACAAATCGGAATCTTTTCCGGCTGCATCATTCTTCTTTGTGCACTATTCGTGAGCATTACCAGTGGCTTCTCCTTTCTACACTTTAGCAACGCTCTATTTATGTGCGCTTTACTTTTCTTAATGTTAGGACTTTTTGCCTACTTAAGTCGTACAGATTTTTTGAAATCATTCTCTCGTCGACTCTCTTCAGAAACAGAAGGAAAAAAATGGATTGTGTTTTCCTATTCTTCTGTCATTCTTTTTCTAGTAGTAGCTACGATTCTTGGGACACTATCGATCTTCATCGGTCTCTTTTTATAAATGACAAAAATCCGTGTACAAAGTGAGTACACGGATTTTTCTATAGTCTCTCTGAAGCTTTTTGTTCAGCTTTCTCTTTTTCAATTTCTTCTCTTAATTCAGGAAGAATCTGAGTGAAATCCATTCGAATTTCTTTTCGAAGAGAAGGCTCAACTTTACGAACAAAATGGAAATTAGATAAACGTTCCATCACACTTTCTACTTCATCTTTGTTCACATATAAGTAGATATATTTCAAACGCTTTGAAATATAATGAATATTTCCAAATCGCTTCAATTGTTTGATTGGTTTCAATGTATACAACCAAACAACGAGTGCTTGTCTTTCTTGTTGTTCCATTCTTTCTCCCTTCTACATCGCTTTTAATTCTATTGGTTTTTGTTCTTCTTCTGGAGTTGCTTCTTCTTTTGGAGGAGTTGGTTCTTTTTGCTTTTGGTCATTTCGAATTGCCCAAAGCACAAAGCCCACCCCAACACTAGAGGCTAGGAAGCTAGATCCTCCATAACTGATAAGTGGCAAGGGAACTCCTGTTAACGGTGCAAATCCGACTAGCGCCCCAATATTAATTCCAGATTGGATTAAAAATAAAATCGCTACTCCATAACATAAGTATTTTGCAAACAAGCTTCTACACTTGTTTCCTTTATAAATCATCGCAATAATGAACCCTACAATTGCCAGCATTAAGACAAAAATAACGACAAAGCCAAGTTCTTCTCCAACAATGGCTAAGATAAAGTCCGTATGAGCTTCTGGAAGGAACCCCGTTTTTTGAACTGAATTGGACAACCCTGTTCCAAACCAATTTCCTCTAGATAATCCTAGAAACCCTTGGATGGATTGATATCCAGAACCTCTCGCATCCGCCCATGGATTATGAAAAGATGTAAAACGACTTACTTGATAGGCTTTTAGTCCGATTTTTTCAAAAATGGATGCATCTAAATACGTAATTCCATACAGAAGTGCAAAAACTGCCCCCCAGGAAGCTAATGCTCGATTGGAAACGCCCGTCATTAACCCTAGTAAAAGCGCCACTGCAACAACAATCATCCCCGTCCCTAAATCGGGTTGAAGCATAATCATTCCAAAGAGGAAGATAGTGACTCCCCCTGGGACTAAATAGAATCTCCAATCTCGTTTACTTCTTTCATTCTTACTATATAAATAAGCAGAAATCCAAATTACAAATAGTTTTACTAATTCTGACGGCTGCAAATTAAACACTTTTAAATTAATCCAACTCTTTGCCCCATTTATTCCTTTCGTGAATAATACGACAACCAGTAGTATAAAAATGACCCCAAAAGTAGCGCCCATCACTTTTTCACTCTTCATCCATTTCTCTGGGAGAATGGAAATTCCTAGCGCCAATAACACCCCAAGGACGATATATAAGAGCTGTTTTACCATAAAAGCTTCGGAGTTGCCTTGATTGACTAAGGCATAATAACTGCTTGCGCTATAGACCATTACTAGTCCAAATACAGAAAGCAATACATATAAACCCATAATTAGCGGATCTACTTTTAGGAGGCGTTTCATTTTTTCATGAAAATTTAACACGAGAGCCCTCCTCTACTTTTGGTGCGTTTCTTCATAAATTTGGGTATACATATCATTTAAAGCATACTCCAAATCCGCCATAATTTTATGTCCTTCATTTGCATGGATTAAATCCATCGCTACAGCAAATTCTACTTGTTTTGATAAACCAAATAATTGTGTGTCAATAATCTCTTCGAAAGCAGGGCATTTCGCCAAGCAAAGATGTGTTTTTTGTTTTGAAATCAGTTGATAGATTTGTTTTGCATTTTCTGTCAATTGAACTAAAGCAGGATTTTGAGTCATCTCACATTCCCCTTTCCGTTTTGCATATACTATTTTAGTATACTTGCATCCATAAAAAAATACCACTAATGCAAGTGGAATTTACCGAAAATTTAGAGTTGACCTTGACAGAATGATGATTCCTCTTCAACTAACGGATGTCTTCATCACTGTAACGTTGCACCGGTTCGAGTCCCTAGGTCTCTCACCTTCGAAGATTCAAACTCAGAGTACAGGACAAGTCCCTACTCCGCTTAAGCACAGTGGTTGAATGGAATGAGCTTCGCTGTTTCCAGCTAGCTCATTCCTATTCAACTTTGTGGGGAAAGAAAACGAAATAGTCTAAATACATAAATATATTTAGACTATTTCTGTCTTTCTCCCTCACTTTCGATGCGTATCACGTTACTGTGATGATAGAATCCTTTAGTCTTTTCGGAATCATCTTTATGCAGCAACTTATTTTTTACATTCCACTTTGTTAGTAGTTTTTCTGTGCAAGTAACTAAAAGAGAATGCTATCTTTCCATCTAGCCAAAGCAGTGTACTCACCAATCCTGCTTTATGAGTTTGCATAAAGATCTATGCTCACTCCGGTACGCTATTATCAATATTAGAAAGACTTTCTGCTAGGTGCTGAAATACGCTTTTCCCATCCACTAAGGCATCTGTATGACGGCAACAAAAAAGCTATTACGAAGTTCTGCACGGAATCTATAGTAGCAACAATAGCACGAGTAACTGATGCGAATTAGGGACTCTACGGGAAACCCCTAGAGTCCCCTTGAGGCTCAGTAGGAAGTGAGACTCAAAGGCTCACTCCGGTACAGCTATTGTCGCTACTATGAAGAGTTCCGTCAGAACAGAGTAATAGCTTATCTACTTATTTATTTTCCGGTCCAATCATAGAG
>CAJPNA010000046.1 GCA_905371865.1 uncultured Carnobacterium sp. | reverse complement strand
ATCATCGTTATTCTCTCCCATATAATTGGAGGCTAAGCTCCTAAATGACTATTTAATACCTCTTCAAGTTGATCAGCAGTTCTAGCGCCTAATAAAGCTTCCTTCACATCAGCTTTCATTAACATCCGAGCTACGGTTGCTAGTAGCTTCAGATGGGTTGTCCCAGCTTCTCCGTCAGGAATTAGTAGACTAAAGATGAATAAAGTAGGTTTCCCATCCATACTATTCCAATCGATTCCTTCATTAAGTCGTACAATCACGATTTTCGGAGTTGTGATGGCACTTGATTTTGCATGTGGAATCGCGAATCCGTCCATCATTCCTGTTGTTCCTTGTTGTTCACGTTCTACAAGTCCCTTGTACACAGCATTTTCGTCTGCTGAAACGCCTAGTGCTACAGCTTTTTGTGCAATGAAGTGAAAGACTTCTTCTTGAGAAGTAAGGTTTTCATTTAAGAAAATGGCTTCTTTACTAATTAACATTTCAAACCTCCTAAGAATTTAAAAACGATTGCCTACTATTCAGAAAGTGGTTTACGAGTGGCTCCAAGAACAATACCACCGATAACAGAACCAATCGCAATCGCTAATACCCATAAGAATGGATGTGTGACAACTGGTAATACTAGGAATCCACCGTGAGGAGCAGGGACTTGTACGCCGAAAAGGTAAGTTAAAATTGCAGCGATTGAAGAACCTAACATCATTGAAGGCATTGCGCGAAGTGGATCTTTTGCTACGAAAGGAATAGCTCCTTCAGTAATGTGTGTTGAACCTAAGATGAAGTTAACTAAACCAGCATTACGTTCATTTGTGTCAAAACGGTTTTTGAATAATAATACGGCAACGGTTGTGATTAGTGGAGGAGCAATACATGCTGCAGAAACCCCAGCCATGAATGCAGTATTTCCTTCGCCAAGAAGAACGGTACCTGTAACGTATGCAGCTTTATTCACTGGACCACCCATATCAAAGGCACACATACATCCAATTACAAGACCAAGAAGAATAGGGTTTGAATCTTGGAATCCCTTTAAGAAGTCCATTAGTGATTGATTGATATCTGCCATTGGACTAACAATAACACTCATAAATAGTCCGGTGATTAAAACACCCAATAGTGGATATAAGAAAATAGCTTTTAAACCGTCCAAGGCTTTTGGTAATGCTTTAAATAATTTTTCTAAAAGAACGACTAAGTACCCCGCGAAGAAACCACCGATGATACCACCGAGGAATCCTGCGCCACCGTTACTTGCCATTAAACCAGCAACAAAACCACTCACTAAAGCGGGGCGATTTCCGATACTTTGTGCAATGTAGGCTGCTAGAACGGGAGTCATCAAGCCCATTGCTAAGCCACCAATTTCTTTTAATTGTGCAGAAAAGGCATTGTAAGTTTCATGATTTGGATCGAATGAGTATATTCCGAATACCGCAAATGAAATCGCGATGAGCACCCCACCACCAACGACGAATGGAAGCATATGTGAAACACCATTCATCAAATGTTTGTAGATTTCACGACCAATAGAGCTCTTACCAACGTTAGAAGATTGTGGAGCTTCTGAAGCTTCAACAACTGCATCGTCAGAGTGGTACTTTACAACGCCTTCTCCGCGAAGAGCTTGTGCCACTAATTCATCGGCATTTTTAATTCCTTGTCCAACTGAAACGTCGATAATTTTTTTGTTGACGAAACGTTGTGGTTGAACGTCCTTGTCAGCAGCAATAATGACGGCTTTTGCATTTGCGATTTCTTCGGGAGTGAGTTCATTTTCAACGCCGATTTGACCATGTGTTTCAACTTTAATCGTTATTCCTGCCTTTTTAGCAGCCTGTTCAAGAGCTTCTTGTGCCATATAAGTGTGTGCAATCCCTGTCGGACACCCAGTGGCAGCGATAATATCATATTTTGTCATTGTTTTTCCTCCTTTGTGTGCTATGAAATGCGTTTGATTTGTTGCATTAATGTAGGAACGTCTGAAAAATCTGTCAAACCAGGTCTAAATGCGGTTGAACTACCTGCAGCCACAGCTTTGATTAAAGCTTGTTCATCTGATAAACCTAACAATTGGCTTCCGACAAATGTAGCTAAAAGAGTATCACCTGCACAAGCAGTATTCACAACTTCTCCTTTTGGAGCTGTTACATGGATTGTTTCTGTTGGCGTGAATAGAATTGCTCCCTTTTCACCTAAGGAAACTAATACATTTTCGGCTCCTTTTTCGAGTAGTTTTTGACCACAGTCTTTAATTTCTTCAAGACTCGGATTTATCAAACTAAACCACTCAGCCAATTCTTCATCGTTGGGTTTGATAAGATAGGGGCGGTACTTTAAAAGGTCGGGTACAAAGTTGGCAGAAGTATCAAGGATTAACTTAACCCCTCTAAGTTGAGCGGTCTTTGCAATTTTTTCATAAGTCGTATAGGTAATGCCTTCCGGATGACTGCCGGATACAAATAAAAAGTCCTCCGTATTCATATTCTCTATTATTTTGAGGAGTGCTTCTTCTTGGAGTTGGCTCACACTAGGACCTTGATTTACGAGTTTAAACTCTTCACTCGTTGACACTACTTGAGTAAATACATTGATTCGAGTAATTCCGTCTACATTAACGAACTGTGTTTGGATGCCTTCCTTATGTAGCTCGTCTTCGATGAATTGACCAGTAAAACCTGCTTTAAAACCTAATGCTGTGTTGTTCATTCCAAGTTTTTTTAAGATAAAGCTGACATTTACGCCTTTTCCGTTTGGCATGTAAACGGCCTCTTCGGTTCGGTTCACTTCAGAAGGTAACATTTGCATGGTTTTAATAAATAAATCTACTGCTAGATTCATCGTACAAGTATAAATCATCATTTCACCTCCCATTATGATTTTTTGTTATACTTATTATTACATACAGCATACTGTAAATGTTTTCTAAAATGAGGTTAACATTTGTAAAACTTTACAAAATGGAGGGGTTCACATGTTCAACACGAAAGGCTTAACAAACACTGAAAAATATCTACTTGCCTATATTGAAGAACATATAGAAGAGATGCCTTCTATTTCAATTGTAAAGTTAAGCGAACGAGCAAACGTTTCAACTGCGTCCATTGTGAGAACGATGAGAAAGATCGGATATGATGGATTTACGAGTTTTAAACATGATTTGAAGAAGCAATATCGATTTGCAAATGAAAATTTATCAACTTTCAAAAGTTTGGAGGTTGTGGATCAAAAGATTCAAGCCGTTGTAGTGAAAAATGAGCAAGAGGTCCGACGAACGATTGAGCAATTGGATAGCAGAGCAATAGAAGATGCGGTTCAAGCAATCTTTGGGGCACAACGCGTCTACTTATTTTCTCGGGGACTGAGTGAAATGATTGCCAGTGAAATGGAGATAAAATTCCATTTATTGGAACGGACATGCGAACAATATGTAGACCCCAATATTATAAAGACGATTAGCCATCGATTAAATGCGCAAGATGTGGCGATTATTATATCTCTGAATGGACATACAGAAGAATTAGTCGAAGCGGCCAAAGTGTGTCAACAAAATGAAGTTCCTATTATTTTAGTAACCGCTAATGGTGCGAGTCCTCTGGCAAAATTAAGTGATATTACTTTTGTTGGATATAAATCAGAAAGCTCGTACTTCCCAGATTATGAAGTTCGTTCGCGCCTGCCGTTACAAGTGATTAGTCGAGTATTGTTGGATGCTTATGCCATAAGGGTTGCCGGCCAAAAATAATTTACATTAAAGACGGATACTGATAGGATAGAAAGATAAAGAAAGGAGCTCCAGCATGGAAAGTAATAAAGTACAAAATTATAAGAGTTGTTTTGATATTATTGGTCCAATTATGGTGGGCCCTTCTTCTTCACATACTGCAGGAGCAATTGCGATTGGAGCTCTAGCTAGACAATTATTCGGCGGAACGCCAAAAAGCGTGCGGTGTGACTATTATGAGTCATTTGCAGAAACCCATAAGGGACATGGGACAGATTTTGCGATTATTAGTGGAATCTTAGGCTTTGCAACAGATGATGAGCGTGTACCGCGAGCGGTTGAAATCGCCCAGAAAAAAGGAGTCCAAATCGAGTTTGTCGAGCGCAAAGAAATGAGTCCAGTCAATCATGCGAATACCGCAGATTTAACCTTGAGCGACGAGAAGCGTACGATTCGCCTCATTGGGACTTCTGTTGGTGGCGGAGCGGTGGAAGTGAAGGTTATCGAGGTCGATGGCTTTAAGATGGAGCTTACAGGACCGCTTCCAATATTGCTCGAAGTGGTATCCCTTGGTGAAATGCCAAAAGTATATCAACTATTACAAGAGCATGGGGTGACAATTTCGAAACAAAGAGTAGAAATGTCTGAAAATCGCCAAATGATTGGTTATGAATTAGCGGATTTACTATCACCAGAATTAAAACAACAAATACAAACATTAAGACAAACGCATACGATTTATCTGTTTGCGTAATGAGATGATGAGGAAGGAAGTTTGCAATGTTTTCGACCATTAAAGAATTGGTAGCATTAGCAACAGAACAAAAGAAACCCATTTCTGAAATCATGATTGAACAAGAAATGGACATGACCCAGCAAAGTCGTGAGTACATCTGGGAAAAAATGGAAAAAAACTTACAAACGATGAAGAATGCCGTTGAACGAAGCGTGGAAGGAGAAGGGGTGTTTTCTCCAACAGGGTTAACCGGTGGCGATGCGTTGAAGATGAAAAAATATCGTGAACGTGGAAAGACATTATCGGGCGATAGTGTTCTAGCGGGTGTGCAATATGCCCTAGGGACAAATGAAGTCAATGCTGCAATGGGTTTGGTCTGCGCGACACCTACTGCTGGAGCCAGTGGAACTTTGCCAGGAGTTGTGTTTTCAATTGCAGATACAATGAATTTGAACCATGAACAGCAAGTGCGTTTTCTCTTTACATCGGCAGCTTTTGGGATGGTCGTTGCCAATAACTCAATGATTTCTGGAGCGATGGGCGGATGCCAAGCGGAAGTTGGAAGTGCCAGTGCGATGGCCGCAGCTGCAGCCGTTGAAGCGGCAGGAGGAACACCGCAAGAGAGTTCAGAAGCCTTTGCGACAGCGTTGGGGAATTTATTAGGACTTGTATGTGACCCTGTAGCGGGACTGGTAGAAGTGCCATGTGTGAAGCGAAATGCCATTGGTGCAGGAAACGCACTGATTGCTGCGGATATGGCGCTTGCGGGGATCACAAATGTGATTCCAGCGGATGAAACAATTGAAGCGATGCGCAGTATTGGAGTAAGAATGCCACGAGAGTTGCGTGAAACCGGAATTGGCGGAACTGCAGGAACTAGAACGGGCGTCGCTATTAAGATGAGAATTTTCGGGGAAGATGTTTCATTGAAACCGGAACAAGAGTAGGAGGAGCACATATGGCAAAAGAAATTGCAACATTTGCAGGAGGTTGTTTCTGGTGTATGGTCAAACCATTTGATAGCCAACCAGGAATCGAGTCTGTCATCTCGGGATACACAGGCGGCCATAAAGAAAATCCAACGTACAAGGAAGTTTGTAGCGGAACAACAGGACATACAGAGGCTGTACAAATCACGTTCGACCCAGAAGTATTCCCTTATGAAAAACTCGTAGAAGTCTACTGGCAACAAACGGACCCAACGGATGCAATGGGACAATTCGTGGACCGTGGAGATTCATACCGCCCAGTCATCTTCTATCATTCCGAGAAACAAAGAAAGATTGCGGAAGCTTCAAAAGCAGCCTTGCAAGCCAGCGGACGATTCAAAAAAGATATCGTGACAAAAATCGAGCCTGCAAGCACGTTCTATCCTGCTGAAGAATATCATCAAGATTTCTACAAGAAGGATCCAGAACATTATAAACGTTACCGCGGACTTTCAGGGCGCGACACTTTTATCGACAGTATTTGGAAATAAGAAAAAGAGCTAAAATTATCATATATGATAATTTTAGCTCTTTTATTTGTTATTCAACTTCAGTATATTCGCCGTCAATAATTGCTTCGTCAGATGCTAAGTACTCTTTAAAATCATCCGACAGATCATTGATAGAGACGTCTTCTTCGATAAATTCGCCTTTTAATAACTTTTCAAAGGTATTAGCTAAACGCTCTGCGGAAGGTTTGAAGGTGTAGTAAGTCAATCCTCCAGAGAACACACCGCCGATGACTGGTATGACCTTTGTAACGGTCTTTTTGACAGACATCTTCGTAATCTTCCAACCGAGAAAGGCAGCAATCTTCTTCATAATTGGATACCATATTGTTTTGGTAAGGGCTGTTTTGGCGACTTTGTTACCGGCTTTTTCTGCGATATTTTTCGAAACTTTTGTAATCAAGGCTGCCGCCCCACCTGCACCGAGCATAACTCCTAAGTAACCAATCATGCGAGCCTTTGCTTCTTCTGGGAATTCATCAAACTCACCTGTAAATAACTCTTCTTCCCCAAAAAGATAAGCCAATTGCTGTGCTAGATTAAGTGAAAACCCAAAGTACTGAATGATATCTGCTCCTCCAGAAAGAGTTGCTGTAATCGGATTTGCAGGTAAGCCAGTTACAAAAGAGGTGAAGGCTGTTTTCTTAGTAGTGTCATTAATAATTTTCGTGGCTCTTTTTCGTAAAGCTTCCGGCGTAAAAACGGATTGCGGTCCATTTTTTAGAATAATATCTAAATATTCGCTCCCTTTAAATTCCTTTCTAAGAAATTCCTCACGACTGACCTTTACGAAAGGTAGTTTTGTCGTTTTTGATAAGGTTGATAGCACTAATTGGTTTAAATCCTCTGATTTATTACCCATTTTTTCCCAACTTTCTTCTTCTGACGTATTTTTTGCGCTATTTGCACACATTTTATCAAAAAGAACTCTCTATTACAATATGAGTTTGGGCAATGAAAAGAACATTCATTACCATATTTGGTAATGAATGTTCTGCCTATACGTTGAAAAAAAACGATATAGCATATAAGCTATATCGTATAAAGTTACAGAGCAAAAAAGACCATATATGGTCTTTTTCGCCTTTCAAATTTTAGATGTTTGCTAAGTAAGTTGTTAAACGAGCAACAACTTCTTTTAAGTTTTCCATTGAAGCAGCGTAACTGAAACGAACATAGCTTTCGCCACCAGGTCCAAAAGATACCCCTGGAATCAGCGCTACTTTTGCTTTTGGAGCAAGGTCACGCACAAATGCCCATGAGTCTGTACCGCATTTTTCAGGAATTTTCGCGAATAAGTAGAACGCACCGTCAGGACTTGCCACTTCAAAGCCAAGTTTCTTCAACTCACAAGCAAGGTAGTCACGACGCTCGCTATATTCCACCATCATTTTCGCGCAGTCATCTTGGCCGTGTAACATTGCCGCAAGTGCTCCGTATTGCGCAAAGCTTGTTGGAGCTGTCACCATGTATTGGTGAGTTTTTACGACTTCGTTCATGAAGTGTGTTGGCCCTAAGATGAATCCGATACGCCATCCTGTCATTGCGTGTGATTTTGATAAACCAGTGATGACAATCGTTTGTTCAGGCAAGATGTTCGCAAGAGAGTAGTGAGTCTTGTCGTAAGTTAATTCTGCGTAGACTTCATCGCAAAGCGCCCATAGTTGGTGATCTTTAATCACTTCGGCTAAGTCTTCTAATTGTTCTTTAGAGTAAGTTACGCCTGTTGGGTTACTTGGATATACTAGAACCACCGCTTTGAAGTTTTTGTCTGGATTTGCTTCGATCGTTTCGCGTAATTTGTTAGCCGTTAATACGAAGCCGTCTTCACTTGTATCCACTGTAATGAAGTTCCCTTGGTTCAACAATGTGATTGGCAAATACAGCGGGAAGACTGGTGTTGGAACGATAACGGTGTCTCCAGGGTTTAAGATGGCTTGTAAGCTAGCGTTAATCCCTTCCGTTGCCCCAATCGTTGTGATGACTTGGTCTCCTGTGTAATTGAAATTAAATTTCTTGTTGTAATAGTCTGCCACAGCTTTTCGTAATTCAGGAATCCCTGAGTTTGGTGTGTAGTGTGAGTGGTTGTCTTTAATCGCTTGGATAGCCGCCTCTTTAATATGCTCAGGTGTGTCAAAGTTTGGTTCTCCAAGAGTTAATTTGATAATGCCAGGAATTGTTGATACTTCTGCGTCAAATTGACGGATATCAGATATCTTGCTGTTCACTACGATTTTGTTGAATGGGTGTTCTAGTGTCATAGGAATCCTCCTTTAGATTCATAGGGAAATTGTATCTTGTTTTGAGAAAGAGTGCAACGAGAAGTATAGAATTTTACAAAGAAAATAAAAAATGGTGGGGATTTATCCAATCTGTCTTTTTGTCTATGAATTCTACATAAAATAGTGTATAATCTCTTTGAGAATATCGGTTAGCAGTCAAAGTGCGAGCCACCCTAGAGGACGAAGGGGTGGAGTGTGCACTTTTTTTGTGCAATGAAACGAAAGTGAGGGACAGTATGCAGACAGAATTTGATACGATTGCGGCGATTTCAACGGCGCCTGGTGAAGGGGCTATCGGAATTGTTCGTATTAGTGGTGATGATGCAATTCGAATTGCAGACGAAGTATATCGATTAAAAGAGAAAAGATTAAATGAACAAGCCAGTCATACGATTCACTATGGTCATATCGTGGATCCAAAGAATGATGAAGTCATTGATGAAGTGATGGTGACAGTGCTCTGCGCTCCGAAGACTTTTACGCGAGAAGATATTGTAGAAATTAACTGTCACGGTGGGATTGTGGCTATTAACCGCATCTTGCAACTTGTTCTTCGCATGGGAGCACGCCTGGCGGAGCCAGGTGAATTTACAAAACGCGCCTTCTTGAATGGGCGAATCGACCTCTCACAAGCAGAAGCTGTGATGGATTTGATTCGCGCCAAAACAGATAAGTCGATGCAAATGGCAATGCGCCAACTTGATGGAGAACTTTCGAAGTTAATTCAGAATTTACGACAAGAAATCTTAAACACATTAGCGCAAGTGGAAGTGAATATCGACTATCCGGAATACGACGACGTGGAAGAAATGACCTTGCAATTGTTGCGCGAGAAGACGCAGCAAGTCTCACAAGGCATTCGTGCATTGC
>CAJPNA010000045.1 GCA_905371865.1 uncultured Carnobacterium sp. | reverse complement strand
GTCGTACTGTGATTGAGGTGAATTTATGTTACTATTGGAAACAGTTGCAAAAGAAGAACGTCACCGTACGTACGGAAATGACGTTTGTTATCATATACGTGGTGTTGACAAAGTTATGACATTCGATGAATTTCAAGAATTTGCACGTAAGAATTGGTCAATGTCATTAGAGCAAGTTCGATTGACTGCTATCGTTGACGAATGTGGATTGGATGTCGACGATGAGTGCTGGGAAAAAGCTACTGCTGGGATTGTGGTTGAAATCATACCATTGTAGGACGATGAGAAATCATCGTCTTTTTATTTTAGGTCTGTACTCTATTTGTAGATATGTTATCATTAGATATGAGATATTAGGATTAGGATTAGGATTAGGAGTGATTTGATGTTTACAGAATATGTGACTGCTAGTGGGTTTATCAATGGTTATGGAGACTATGGTGTAGAGAACGGCGTAAAAGAATTATTGTATGCTGGAACTACAGACGAAGGTGTCTATAAGATAAACGATGATGGCGGTGAGTTTCTTCTACCATATCGTCATGACTTTATTATTGGTGCTAACTGGGGAGATTTGTCTAACATGGGAGTCATGTTGCCAGAAGACATGAGTTCATCTGGTAAGTCATATCTCAGTACTTTTGCTAAAGCACGAATTCTTGGACGTCCGATTCGTAATGAACTGTATTTTGGGGGCGAGTATATTAGTGTGGAGGGAATGTTCATGGGTGCTAATTTTCTAGAATTTAATAGTGAGTTAATAATTCGTGACAGTATGTTAGATGTTTCGAATATGTTCTATGGTAGCTCGGGATTACAACATGTCACTTTTAAAAATTGTGAACTATTTGGGCTTCGAGATTTATTCACGTACTCTGGCATACAACACGTGACATATGAGAACTGCTCAAACTCAGTGGATTTTAGCAATTATGTGGGGAAAGCAAAAGAAGTATTCTATAGTGGCATGTCTAAGTTGACATTGAAAAACTGTGACGATAGCTTAGTAAACACTATCGTTAAAATGTTTAACGGAGTTGATGGTAATAAGTATTTCAAGGATTTAGAAATCGAGATTTTAGACTAGAGGTAAGGAACAATGAAAAGGATTTGCGTAGACGCTATTGAATTCATTACCGCCATCAATGAACTTGACTCGGATGAGTTGAGATATGAATATATTAGTGCAACGAATCACTATGAACTTGACAGTTATAATAACACATTCAGACTTATAACAACCGACGAGTTAGGAATCGTAGGGCCGAACTGGAGTATGGTGACAAAAAGAATCGTGTTACCGACAGTAATGCCAACAACTGGAATCTCATACCATGGTACGTTTGAAGATACTATTATCACGACCGAGGATTCTGATTGTAAAATCATTTTCTATCAAGACGAGATTTGTACGTATAGGATGTTTGCAAACGCAACTTTTGCTGGATGTGACAATGGTTTAACAATTCAAGACAGTTGGTTACGAGCGGGTGGGATGTTCTTCGACTCTCATAAACTAAGAAAGGTCACGTTTGATAATTGTAAACTCGGAGACATGAAATATTTATTTACTCATTCAGATGTAGAACACGTCACTTTCAGAAAATGCTCACTATTGGAATGTGACTATGGTCGTGACTACAAGGATGTCGGAGCAACTAAAGTATTTAATAATAAATTGAAAACATTGACATTGAAGAGTTGTGAGTTGGAATTTGTAGATGTGATTGTCAGTATGTTTGAGAATGATATTTTGTGCCGTGATTTGGAAATTGATATTATTGACTAAGGAGAAATGACGATGAGTTGGGAAACATTTACTAGAACTAAAGACTTTTCGAAAGCATTAAAATCCGTAAATGCTCATCCATTGAGATTTATGACACATGGTGATGAGAAGGAGTGGAAATTGGATACTGAGACAGGTGAATTCACGTCGCCAATTGCATTAGATGGTCGTATTGTTTCAATGAAAAATTTGGGTGTTGATAGACCAGTTTTACTACCATATTCACTGGAAACGGGAACTTACATGAATGCATTTTCTGGTATGGTTAAACCAATTACTTATAATCTTACGTTCAGTGAGTGTGTGATTTCACGTATAGATGAAAATGGACATGTCAGTGATATAGTTACAACAAATGGTAAGTTTTTAAACATGGAAGAAATGTTTCGAGGTTCAACATTTGAGAACTTCCAAGTTAGCTTAATGATTTCACGAAGCTGTTTGAACGCTAAAGGAATGTTTCGTGATACTAAAAAATTAAAGTATGTGATGTTTAATGAATGTAAATTTACAGAGATTGATGAATTATTCTTAGATGGCGATATTGAGGTTGTTACGTTTGATGCATGTTCGCTTGATAACGATTTTAATATGTATACACAATTGTCATCAATGATTGGTGTTTTTGGTAGTAAGGTGAAGCGAATTGCATTAGACAATTGTGACGAAAAGCTAGTAAGTTCGATTATGTACTTATATCGAGATGGTGATTATAGCTCTTACGATTTTGAAATCGAGATTAAATAGTAGGTGGTGGGTAAAATGACAGCAATTGAATACGATAGTGGATTTGATTTCATTGATGTAGTAAATGACTTAGATGGAGATTATGTAAAGTTCATGGGCACTTCAATCGATAGTAGATATTGCTTTGATATTGACGAAAATAATGTAATACACGTGAATTTACCAATGGATGACCATGATGGTGTCGTTCGTAAAGTTGGAGCATTGGGAATCAAAAAGAATATTATTTTGCCAAGAAAGTTGAATTATTTGGGAAATGTAACGAACTCTAATGGTAAGATGGTTCGTTTCAAAAGAACGTTGGAAGACTGTACTATTGTGAATAGACAGCTAGATGATGAATTCGAAATTGTCGGTAAACGAATTGACATGGAAGGGTTCTTCAACAGGTCATTTTTTATTGGTTTTGACAATGGACTTTTGATTAGAGATAGTTCAATTGAGGTAGCTCATATGTTTGGCAATAGTAAATGCTTGAAGGATGTAATTTTCAAAAATTGTGAACTATCATCTCTAGTTGGAATGGTTTCTGATAGTGACGTAGAGTCCGTTACGTTTGAGGATTGTTCCTATGTTGCAAGAGATAACTCGAATTTGAAGTCATGGGAAAGACGATTGGAAGCAACTACTTTGGATGATGTATTCGGTTGGCAGACCAAAGTTGTAAATTTAAACCACTGTGATGTAAGTTTGATTGAGGAACTAATGCGACTTAATGAGGGGTCGCAGATGTTTTTCAGAGAGTTGGAAATTAATATTTTAGATTAAGTTTTGTGATGGAAGGATATGTATGTGGATATCGGATTGGATTAATTTTGGTACAAATAGAGAAGCAGCTATTAATTTCGGAAAAATGGCGAACATGTCGGAATCGGATATACTTTTATTTGATGGATGCGTCGACTCGTTATCTGGATACATGTTGACTGTAGATGGTGATAAATTCAGACTACCACTAAATTCGGCAGAAACCGTTTGTTCGGTAAATGAAACAGGATTGAATAAACGAATTAAACTACCATATCATATGGCATGGAGTGATGAACGTTATGATTTTAATTACAGGAATACATTCAAAAATTGTACGATTGGACGTTGTGGAGATTATGATAGATTGTGTTTTACTCTTAGAGTAATGACCGATGTGACTAGTATGTTCGACTCGGTAACATTTATAAAGTGTAATGATGACTTGGTTATAGATGATAGTGCATTACGAGTAAATTCAATGTTTCGAAATTCGAAGGGATTGAGAAAATTAGTATTTGATAATTGTAATTTGACTGACTTACGTGAATTGACAGTCGGTAGTGATGTTAGAGAGCTTGTGTTTAAGAAATGCAAATTCATTCTTGACAACGACCAACTTGTAAATTACGACGGTGTGTCAGCTCTAACAGTCTTCGGCTCGAAGATTGAAAAGCTGATGCTCAGGAAATGTTCCAAGGATTTTGTAGAATTAGTGATGAACTTGTTTGATGGTGAATGGGATTTATTCCCACGATTGGAAATTGAGATTTTAGATTGATGATTGAAAGGAGAAATGGCTATGGGATTTTTAATGGATGAGGATGGGATTGATTCACTGATTTATGAGCATTTTCATGATTACGAGTACAATCCATATAAGAATTTGGAATATATGGTGTATTTAAAAGAATCGGATTTTGGAACTGCAATTCGAGATAGTGGACGTTATACTTGGAAATTCGGATGTATTTCAGATGTTGATTTGTTTGAAGTTGACTTTGAGAACGGAGAATTTCGTTTAGCGTCTCGTGTTTTAAAAGGGTATAAGCTTAAAGATGTTAAAAATGAGCTAAAAAGTAAAGTTTTTGATAGAGGACATGAAGCTAGAACGATTCAAATTTCATGTGATGATTTCATGCAAGCATCACGAGTTAAGGGACTTTTCAGAAATTGTGATTTGGAGCTTGTTGGGTGTCAGTTTGACTTGGATGAAAATGTGAAATCGATTGACAAACTATTTATGAACATGGACATTAAAACATTCGATGATTCAATCACAATCCGTGGTGGAAATGTTGGAGTTTCTGATGCATTTCAAGGAACTCGTGGGATTGAGACCGTGATTTTTAAAGATTGTGAACTTTATAACTTTAGAGGATTGTTACAGGATAGTGAAGTAAAGACATTGATGTTTGAGAATTGTTCATTGAGTGATGTATTTAAGAAAAGCTCTGGAAAACTGGACGCATTGAAAGTACTTTCATCAAAATTACGACGTTTAGAATTTGTGGGTTGTTCAGATGAATTGTTGACATATTTTAAGAAGTTGGTAAATTCATCGAGTAATTTTAAAAATTTAAAATTGATTGTTAAAGATTAAATATGGTCGGAGAGACCATCTTTTTATTTTTAGGTCTGTACTCTGTAGCTAACTGTGGTATAATTAATCATGAGGAAATTTTATAGTTTAACAATAACTAAGAAAGGTGGGCATCTATGCGAGTAGGTTACGATGATGTAACTGAGTTTGCACAAAAGGTTACAGATTCTGGTAGTAGAGGAGTTAAGTTTGATAAAAGACATACAGATTCGTTATATGAATGGCAGGACTTAGATAAGTCTTTTGCTCTGTATTGCAATCCGATATTACATGACATTAGTTTAATCAATATTAAAGATAAAGATGGAAATGCTGTATTTCAGAAGAAGCTCATTGAATTAACATATCGCTCATTCGAAGGGGTGACATGGTGTATTAATATGTTTCGTGACATGAGTGTCTACTTTTCGAGCGGTTTTGTTAAATTTGATGATAAAATTATCAATGTTAGAGGTATGTTTGACGGAGCGAAAATCGGGTCAAGTAAATTACCACTTGTGATACAGGGTGGGGATTTGGGCGCAGCTAGAATGTTTGCTAACTCTACAGGAGTGGAAGAATTGACATTCAAAGACGCTCGATTTTATGACATCACTGGAATCACGGAGAATTCCGAGATTAAAATACTCACATTCGAGAATTGTGATTTGGCTTGTCATCATTTGGATTTCGAAGCTGAGGTGACTGGGTGTATACACAACGGTGATTCACCAGAACGAATTAATATTATCAATTGTTCAGATGTGTTTGTGAATGCGATAGTGGACAATGTTAAGAAGTTCGATAAACCGAATGATTTTCTGATGATAACAATTAAAGATTAAAATAGTAAGGAGGACTAGAGATGTCAATTGAAAAATATCACGACGTGACTGATTTTGGTCGAGCGATTCAAGAATCACCGTTACGGGAACTAAGATTCGTGGGAAAAAGTGATGATGGACTTTTTGAATTTGACACTGACACTGACAGTAATATGAACATAGGTAGATTCAAATTACCAGTGGAATACGTTCAGCAACACCCATATCTTAATGGAATTTTAGACGAAAATGGAATTTCAGTATTCAATGGAAAGATGATTTGGATAGATGGGGAGTTTGCAGGAGATTTCCAGAATTGCAAAGGGATGTTTGCTCAGATGAATGTACAAACAGTCGGTTATGGGATTAAGTTTGATAACGTGGATGTAGACGCTAGTTTCATGTTCAATGAATCTAAGTTCGATTATGAGCGATTGATGAAGGTTATTGGGGGACGATTGCGAGCTAAGGGGATGTTTCGTGGTTGTCAGAACAAGGAAGAATTGAAATTCGTATCCACTAAATTCCACGACGTTACACGTCTAGTTGCTGACTCAAGCATTCGTGAATTGACATTTTACAATTGCGATTTGGCGTGTGACAAAACCGAATTCGAAAGTAACACGAAATCTTGTATGTATAAAAATGGTCATTTAGAAACCATTCGATTTGAAAGTTGTTCAGACGCATTTATTGAAGCGATGATTGAGCATATTAATAAATTTGGAGAAGATGATGATAACATTGTTATCAACATTAGAGATTAACGACTGAAAGGAATTATAATGAGATGAGAACATTATTACTATTACGGGGTGCTCCCGGAGCTGGGAAATCCACTTGGATTAAAGAAAATAACTTGGAAAACTATGTGTTGGAAACTGACAAATTTAGACAGCTATTGGCAAATCCAGTTTTAACCGAAGAAGGTACAATGGTGATTCCACAGAAGAACGACGTACTTGCAGCTAAGATGTTAATGGCGACATTAGAGGAACGAATGAAAAATGGTGACTTTACGGTCATTGATGCAACACATTCAAATGAGAACACGATTTCAAAATATCGTAAGTTGATTAAGAAATATCGTTATCAAGTATATTACAAAGAATTTGACGTTGAGTGGGACGAATTAATGCGTAGAAATGATGCTCGTGAAGAACATAAACGAGTACCAGTGAAAGGAATCGAACGTATTTACACATTGTTACAAAACTCATCAATTGACAACTTTGCAACAAGGATTGAAGACGTTTCTGAGATTATGAACTATTACATTGCTGATGTGACAGATGAGTATGACCGAGTTAAAATCATTGGTGACATTCAAGGGTGCTATACTGTGTTGAATGAAGCTATTGGTAGTGAGTTGGACTATCGCACTTTGTACGTGTTTGCTGGTGACATGTTAGACCGTGGAATTGAGAACAAAGAAGTACTTGACTTTATGTTAAGTATTTATAAACGTCATAATGTCGTATTGGTTGAAGGGAATCATGACACAACATTAATGCAGTGGGCGGACGATTGGGATACGAAGTTATCACATGAATTCACTCATCGTACGATTCCACAATTACTACAATACAAGAACAAAGAAGACTTTGACATTCAAGTAATGGAAAATGCGGATGGGAAACAGGTTTATGTAATTGACGGTGTTGAGACGAACGTTGAATCGTTTGGTGATGAACCATATCGTCGCTACGAAAATCATACATTGTGGTTAAGACCATTCGAAGGCTCTGAGATGAAAGTGGATACTGGGATTCTAGTAAACATAATTGACGAAAAAGAATTGAAAAAGAAAGTACGTGAATTGACAAGTCGATTAAGATTGGCGTATGCGTTTGAATTCCACGGTCGTAAATACTTTGTAAACCACGCTGGGATTTCAGCGTTACCACGTATGACGACAATTCCGGGAATTCAATTGGTACGTGGAGTTGGTGACTACGAAACTCATATTGACGATTGTTGGGAGAAATCGTATAAAGAAGGTAAAACTCAAGGATTTATCCAAGTTCATGGACATCGTAGTACACCATCAACCGAACACTCTATTTGCTTAGAATGTGGTGTTGAATTTGGTGGAAATTTACGAGTTTTAGAAATCGATGAGCACGGTCATGAGTTACATGAGTATCGAAATACGGTAACTCGTGACTATAGCGAGGGTTCTGAGTTCGGGAATATCTTTCCATTAACATCAAACGAAGTCACAAATCGGATGATGATTGATAAACACATTCGAGTGAAACACATGGAAGAAGATGGACTATACTCATTGAACTTCAAGGATAGCGTTTTCCGTAAGAAAAACTGGACAAGTAATACAATCAAAGCACGTGGCTTGTTCGTAGACGATAAGACTGGTGACATTGCAATTCGTTCTTACAATAAATTCTTCAACTTGTACGAAAATGAAGAAACGCAAGTTGGCACGTTACGTGAGACTTTAGCGTTTCCAATCAAAGCGTACAAGAAGTATAACGGATTTTTAGGAATTGCTTCAACGGTCAATGGTGAGTTGATTTTAGCAAGCAAGTCGAGAACGAATGGTGAGTACGTGGATTACTTCAAAGAAATTTTTGGAAACTTGACGGATAACGAAAAGAAACAACTGAAAGAACTTTCAGAGAAATATCACTGTTCGTTCACATTTGAAGTACTACATTTGAGTGACCGACACATCATTGACTTTGACAAGAATAAATTAGTGATTTTGGATGCTATTGAAAACACGTATGATATTGGTGGAATTGACGTAAATCGTTCGTTCTCAGATATGGTACTAGACCAATTGGTTATCGAATCAGACTTCTTCAGTAAGAAAGAACTTGTGGAAACGTTTGATGATATTGAGACATTTATGAGATACATTGCAAAGCAAAAGAAAAATCGAACAATGGAAGGTCTCGTTGTTGAGGACATGAATGGATTCATGTTCAAAGTTAAGTATGATTTTTATATCAAATTGAAATATTTACGTACATTATGTGATGTTGTAAAATCAAGATTCCATACAAAATATTCAGCACACATTGGTCGAGAACCATATGAAATTGAATTCATCTATTGGTGTGAAAGACAAAGCTTTGAAAAATTGATGAATATGCATATTATTGACTTATTCAAAGAATATGAAAACGAGCTAGGATATGATGCTTTCTAGGACATGATATTTTCAATTTTAGTTATAAAAGGGGGTGATAAGATAAGTATGAAGACGCTTTGTAAATTTTAAAAGTTACAAAACAGACTTTGATAAAATATGTCAAGGAAGGTTGTGTTAAAGTGACTGTAACTGGAAAGTGAAGCGAGTTTAACTAAGTTATACAGTTTAAGGAGGTGATTTAGAATGACAATTATACAACAGGTGGAAAAACACATCGTTAAAAAGAGTCATCCATATTATTCTATGTTTTGCGAGTATACACATTTATCAAAGA
>CAJPNA010000044.1 GCA_905371865.1 uncultured Carnobacterium sp. | reverse complement strand
ATATCATTCCCTATTATGGTAATGATAAAATCCGTAAGGTCCAAGAATTGATTTTAGACGTATTTAACTCTGTGAAATGGAACGGTGCAAAGAGTTTATGTGTGCTTTCTACAATTTTTTTAAGACAGGTGTTATGCCTGTTTAAATGGGGTGCTAGCGAAGAGTCGATTTGGTTATGGAATCCTATATTTTTTTCTGAAACAATAGACGGCGTTTAGTGGATTTGTTATAATCGTTGTATTGAATGAGAAAGAGAGTGGTATCATGGCAACAGCATTGATCGTATATGCAAGTTTAACAGGAAATACAGAAGAGATTGCAGATATTTTAGCAGAAGCATTAGAAGACCGTGGAGTAGAAGTAGATGTGAAAGAATGTACTTCAGCACAAGCAAACGAATTCCATAATTATGATATTAATGTTGTCGCAACTTATACTTACGGAACAGATGGCGACTTACCTGACGAAATCGTCGACTTCTATGAAGAATTAGAGGAAGAAGATTTAACTGGGAAAGTATACGGAGCACTTGGTTCAGGGGATACTTTCTACGATAAGTTCTGCCAATCAGTATTAGATTTTGATGCGCAATTTGCAAAAACAGGTGCCAAAAAAGGTGCTGAAAATGTCTTAGTAGACTTGAACGCTGAAGCAGATGATATCGTCAATATCCAAGCTTTCGCGCAAAGCCTCGTTGAAGCTTTAGCATAATTGAAAATGTTGGCTGCCTTAGACAATTCGTTTAGGGTAGCTTTTTTATTGGAGGGAAAGGATGTATTATACCGTACAACAAACTGCAGAGAATCTGGAAATAGAATTAGGATATCTCATGCATTTAATCCAAACAAAGCAAGTGAAGACGGTGGAAGTGGATGGAGAGGTACTCTTGAACAGTGCACAGTTCGATTTCTTCTTGAAACAACGGGAACGTCTCTTAGAAGAATATCAGAAGTACTTGGATGAACCAATCCCAGAAGATATCGATATTAAGGATGAGGACTAAGGGAGGAGTAGCATGAAAGTAAAGAAAGTATCAAACTATGAGTTGTTTTTTGATTTAGTTTTTATACTTGCGACAAGTCAATTAGTGGGTATTCTCCATTCCACTCCAGAACACATTGTTAACTTGCAAGGGATTTTAGCGTTTTTTGTTGCAACTATTTCGATTTGGAGTGTGTGGTTAATGGAGAACTCATACTTAAATCGTTACAGTAGAAGAGATACGAATGATATTTATACTATTATCGCAGCGGCGCTTGTCATCGGAAATATGGTGACTTTATTTACAGCGAATTGGAGATTGGGAGTTGTTAATTTTAATGGAATTGCTATCCCAGTATATATTTATTACAATCTATTGATGATTGTCGTTTTGGGAATTATTATTTTGCAGTATTTATTGCATATTCGTAAGTACCAACAGTGTACGAATGATATGGTGATTCAAATTAAAGGAATATTCATCGCCATTTTGATTGTCATTGTTTCGATGGTGATCATTTCATTTACTCCAGTTGAGTATATTAACTATATTTATTTGTTCTCTTATTTAGCGCTTTTAATCTATCCAACTTTTATGACAAAGAAGATGAAATACAGCTATATGAACTTTCCGCATTTAGTGGAACGAATGCAACTGATTACGATTTTAACAGTAGGAGAATTGGTCGTCGCGGTCATCAAAACGTATCCACTAGCTGAACATTTTCTTTTATCTGTATCCACGTTTGTGATGGTTGGATTCCTATTTGTTTCTTATGTTTCTCAAACTGTTATCGGAATTGAACATCATCAAGAAAGAGCGGGTGTGCCCTTGGTGTATTTACATATTGGAATTTTAATTGCGATAAATATTATGACCGCTGGAGTAGAGATGTATTATGATGGTCAATTGTTAGAAATGGGAAGTTCAATGGTTCTTGTGGGTATCACACTGTTTTATGTGTGCCTTTTTGGAACTTCACGATACAACAAAGAAGGCCTACAGATGACGAAACAACTTGCAATGAGTTGCTTTGTAGTCTACCTAATAGGAGCTATCCTAGCAGTTCTGTTTAAAAATAATACACTTCTTTTCTTCGGAATCCTTGCGATTCAATCTGTATCGATGACACAAGTGGCCATTCATTTTAGAAAAGAATGGATACAAGAAAATATTCAATTTTAACCAAAAAAACTCTGAAGCAATCGCTTCAGAGTTTTTTTTGGTCAATTGGAAATTAATTAGTTTTCTTTTGCATATGCAGCAGATTGCGCACCTGCTTGACGTCCGAAGATGATGATGTCGGCAACAGCGTTACCACCGATACGGTTTGCACCGTGAATTCCACCTGTAACTTCACCGGCTGCGTATAAGCCTTTGATTACAGAACCATCTTCTTTAAGAACTTCTGTATTCGTGTTGATCTTCAATCCACCCATTGTATGGTGAATACCAGGTGCGATTTGGATTGCGTAGTATGGTCCTTTTGTTAAGTCGTGGTCCATTGCAGTTTTACGTCCAAATTCAGCATCGTTTTTATCAGCGACAGCTTTGTTCCAAGTTTCTAATGTTGCTTTTAATGTTTCAGCAGGAACATTAATTTCTTTAGCTAGAGCTTCGATTGTGTCAGCTTTCTTCACTAATCCACGTTTTTCGTAGAATTTAACAGCCTTTGCACGTTCAATTAAAGCTGAGTCGAAGATTAAGTAAGCATATTTTTCTTTTAATCCAATGATTTGTTGTGATACTTTATCACGAGTTTCCATTTCGTTGTAGAAACGTTTACCTTCTTGGTTCACAAGAATAGCACCTTCACCACGAACTGATTCAGAAATCAATGTTGAAGTTGATTGTTCTACAGTTGGGTGAATTTGGATTTCTTTCATGTCAACAGTTGCAGCGCCTAATTCTTTTGCTAAAACAACACCGTCACCAGTTGAACCTTTTTGGTTTGTTGTTACGAATCCGTTTAAAGCAGGGTTGTATTCAGTTACCATTTGCATGTTGGCACCGAAACCACCAGTTGTTAATACAACTGCTTTAGCAGAGATTGTTTTTTCTTTGCCATCGATAGTAACGTTAACACCAGTTACTTTGCCGTCTTTTTCGTTTACTTTAGTTACGTCTGCATTCACAAATAATGGAATTTTACGTTCAGAAACGTTACGTAATAATCCATTCACTAAGTATTCCCCTACAGCTGAACCATCTGCTGGACGGTGAGTACGTTTTTCGCTCATACCACCAGTAGTTGTTAAGTTGCTAAGTGTGATTCCCATTGAATCTAACCAGTCAATCGCACTTGCTGAGTTGTCTACTAAGTAACGTAATAATTCAGGATTATTTGTACCTTTACCACCTTTTAGTGATTCTTCGTAGAATTTATCGTTAGAGTCTTTAATTCCTTCTTTTTCTTGGAATTTCGTTTGAGATGCGTTCATACCAGCAGAAGATTTTGTTGTGTTTCCTCCGGCAGTTGGCATTTTTTCTAAGATAACTGGGTTTAAACCAGCTTCTTTCGCTTGGATGGCAGCTGATAAACCAGCACCACCAGAACCTACGATGATAACATCATAGCTATCTTTTAATGTTGAAGGGTCTGCATATTTTTGAGCAGATGCACTTGCTACAGCTTCAGCAGTTGTTGTTTCTTGAGCTGTAGTTGAAGTTTTAGAACTATTATTTCCGCAAGCTGCTAATAATAGAACTGATGAAATAGCTAAACTAGCTAAAAGACCTTTTTTCATTTTCGCTCTCCTTTGTGAAAAAATGTTTTATTAATTTCCTTTGATATAATATCACATTTTTAAGAAAACCACAATAAAAAATAAAGAATTGTTTAAGAAATAACAATGTGTTTATAGATATAGATAAAAATAAAAGATTATCTTTTTGAAAAAAAGTTGACACCGAGGACATTTGCGTTCATAATGAACACATCACTAGAAAAGGAGTTAAGAACATGGCAAACATTTGTATCGTATTAAAATTAAATACGCGTTGGCAAAGCCACTAGATACAGGTTGTTCTTAACGTACATTTGTACATATAGATACAACCTTCATTGACGTGAACTTGTATCTATGTGGATTTGAATATTTAAAGCAAACTCGACCACGTAGATTCTATAGACTAGAGCTGACGTGGTCTTTCTATTTATAAGGGAGACTCGTAGTAACATACGTAGTCTCTTTTTTAATAGAGTTTGCGAATACCTATGTAATTTTTGGAGGAATTCATCATGAAAAAGAACAAAAGCATTTATTTATTCGGAGCATTATTAGTATTAGTAGTGATTGGAGCATTTTTCTTCAATCAATCAGGAGATAAAAATAAAGAAACAAATACAGCTAACACAGCATCCACACAAACCGAAACCGTTAAAGTTGGGGTATTACAATTACTTAGCCACCCAGCCTTAGATGCGATTTATAAAGGATTACAAGACGAATTGAAAAACGAAGGATATGAAGTTGGTAAGAACTTAGAAATCGACCTTCAAAACGCACAAGGCGACCAAAGTAACTTAGCAAGTATGTCTGAAAAACTAGTTTCAGGTGGAAACAACATCTTAGTAGGGATTACAACTCCTGCAACATTAACGTTAGCGAACAATACAAAAGAAACACCAATTATCATGGGTGGGATTACTTATCCAGTTGAAGCAGGTTTAATCGCAAGCGAATCAAAACCAGGAAACAACATTACAGGCGTGAGTGACCGTACACCAATCAAACAACAATTAGAAATCATGAAGCAAGTTCTTCCTAACATGAAGAAAGTGGGAATTCTTTACACTTCAAGCGAAGATAACTCTGTGAAACAAGCCGAAGAAGCGGAAAAATACGCAAAAGAGTTAGGCTTAGAAGTAAAAGTATCAACAATCGCAAACACAAACGATATTCAACAAGTAACTGAAAGTTTAGCAAGCCAAGTAGATGCCATCTTCGTTCCAATCGATAACACAATCGCAAGTGCAATGGCAACAGTCGTTCAAGTTACAGATGCGGTTAAAATTCCAGTATTCCCATCAGCGGATACAATGGTAGCTGACGGTGGAGTATTAGGTGTAGGGGTTGACCAATACCAAATCGGTGTAGAAACAGCTAAAGTAGTGGTGAAAGTATTAAAAGGTGCAAACCCAGCCGATACACCAATCACATTAGCAAACAAAGGTGTTGTCTATGTCAACAAAGAAAAAGCGAAAAAATTAGGCATTACAATTCCAGACAGTATCTTAAAAGATGCACAAAAAGTAACACCAACCAATAAATAAGAGAGTTTAGAAGCGTTGATATGATAGTAACTCTACGAGGTAGTACTTCATATACATTATAACGTATACGTTATAATAATCGTTTTAGAGGAGGATTTTTTCGAAATGGATTTAGTAATTTCTTCGATTTCTCAAGGGATATTATGGGGCGTATTATCTCTAGGATTATTCATTAGTTTTCGAATTTTAAATATTGCAGATATGACGACTGAGGGGAGTTTTCCTCTTGGGGCTGCCACTTGTGTGATTTTGATTCAACAAGGGGTGCACCCTTTTTTAGCAACGCTTGTAGCCATGATTGCTGGAGCGCTTGCTGGTGGAGTGACGGCGTTCCTCATGACCATTTGTAAAATTCCAAGTTTATTAGCAGGGATTTTAACAATGACGTCTCTATTATCGATTAACTTACGTGTCATGGGAAAAGCGAATATTACACTACTTGGGCAAGATACCATTTTTAGTGTCCTTTCAAAATTGGGCTTACCAAAGTATTTTGACATCATCATTATGGGGCTTATCATTATTGGATTTTTAATCTTCTTGATGTACTGCTTCTTCAAAACTGAATTTGGACAAGCGCTCATTGCAACAGGGGACAATGAAAAGATGGCACGTGCACTTGGAATTAACACGCGTAAGATGACAGTATTTGGTTTGATGTTATCAAACGCTCTGATTGCTTTAGCGGGTGCGATTTTAGCACAAAATAATGGATACGCAGATGTGAACTCAGGTCTTGGAACCATCGTTATTGCGCTAGCAGCCATTATTATCGGTGAAGTCATTTTTGCAGATGAGTCCTTCGTGGGACGTCTTGTCTGCATTCTATACGGATCGATTATTTACCGTTTACTATTAATGCTTGTATTATTACTCAATGTCTTCCAAGCAAACGACTTTAAACTCATCTCAGCAGCACTCATTGCATTCTGTTTAACAGTGCCGCAAATGAAAAGTTGGATTCAGCAAAAGAGCACACGTCATAGAAGGGGGGAAAATTAAATGAGTATTGAAATTCAGCATTTATCAAAAACATTTTTCCCTGGAACATCTCGTGAGCATAAGGCATTAAAACACGTAAGCTTATCGATTCAAGAAGGAGACTTTATCACGATTGTCGGCGGAAATGGTGCTGGGAAATCGACTTTCCTAAACGCGATTGCTGGTAATTTTTCTTTAGACGAAGGAACGATTTCATTTGGAGGTCATCAAATTGAGCATACATCGGACTTTGAACGAGCGGCTTATATTAGTCGTGTCTTCCAAGATCCAATGCAAGGAACAGCTCCTCGGATGACAGTGGCTGAAAACTTAGCCTTAGCAAACTGCCGAGGTCAAAAACGTAGCCTCTTTAAAATGTCTTCTAAAGAAGAGTTGCAACAATTTGAAGCTTTACTAGCCCCCATAGGACTTGGATTAGAAGACCGCCTTCATACAGAAATCGGAATTTTATCAGGCGGACAACGTCAAACCATTTCACTCCTCATGGCAACGATGAACGCTCCGAAACTATTACTATTAGACGAACATACAGCAGCGCTTGATCCGAAAACACAGCGCAAGATTATGCAGAAAACACAAGAAACTATCGAAGAAAAAAACTTAACCGCTTTGATGATTACACACAATCTATCTGACGCGATTCATTTTGGAAACAGACTTATTGTCATGCATCGTGGAGAGATTGTACGCGATTTTGTCAAAGAGGAAAAAGCAGTATTAACAGAGGAAGAACTATTCCGTTTAATGAATGCTCTTGATGAAGCGGACTTACAAGGTGAATAAAACAATGGAAGAAGTGAAATAATTTTCATTTCTTCCTTTTTTTATGGACGGACTTTGATATAATGAAAGAGAATAAATTGTAAAGGATGAGTGCAAATGGAGTTTTGGAGTCATTTGAACCCTAGGAGATATCGAAAATCAGGTTATATTGCTATTGGCGCATTAATCGGTGTGCTAGCAGGTAGTGCGGTTAGTTTATTTAGATATATGATTGGTTTTATTTTAGAACAAGTAGTAAACGTCTATTTATTTTTGAGAGAACAACCGCAATGGATTCCTGTATGGATTCTGTTTAGCCTTGTAATGGGGATTATTTTAGGGCGGATTGTAAAGAGTGATCCTGATATTAAAGGGAGTGGGATTCCACAAGTAGAATTACAACTTCAAGGAAAGATGGATATGAATTGGTGGTCTGTCTGCTGGAAGAAATTCGTAGGTGGAGCGATTTCGATTGGGTCAGGACTCTTGCTTGGACGTGAAGGCCCTTCGATTCAATTAGGAGCATCGGTTGGTCAAGGAGTTGCAGAGACATTTAAGGCAAATCGGGTACAGAAGAATGTGTTTATTTCCAGTGGAGCTGGTGCCGGTCTTGCCGCAGCGTTCAATGCTCCGATTGCTGGACTTATGTTTGTATTAGAAGAAGTTCATCATACCTTCAGTCCACTTGTAGCCGTGACAACTCTAACAGCAGCAATCGTGGCTAACTTTATTTCATTAAATGTCTTTGGGACACATCCTTCGCTTAACCTGGGGAATGACCAACGTTTTCCGATGGAATATTATGGATATGTTGTCCTTCTTGGCATTGTCCTTGCAATTTTTGGATTAGCGTACCATCGTCTCACATTAGCTTTGCCAAAGATTTACAAGACACTTTTTCCGAAAGTGGCACCGTATAATTACTGCCTTATTGCCTTTATGTTGATTATTCCTCTTGGAATATGGAATCCACATGTTTTAGGCGGTGGTGGTGAGTTAGTATTAGCACTCGTTAAAGAAAATGATACTGTTCAATTTTTAGTGGGGCTATTTGTGATTCGTTTTGTCTACTCAATGATTTCATACGGAACAGGACTTCCTGGGGGGATTTTTTTACCGATTCTTTCACTCGGAGCTCTTCTTGGATTGGTATATGCTGAATTCCTCATTGAATTTTTAGGGATAGACCCAAGTGTACGCGTTAGCTTTGTGTTCTTTGCGATGGCAGGGTACTTTGCAGCAATTGGGAAAGCACCATTAACAGCCTTGCTACTTGTAACAGAGATGGTCGGTGGATTAAACCAATTGATGCCTCTTGGAATTTGTACATTAGTGGCCTATATCGTAGCTGACTTCTTGGAGATGGACCCAATCTATGAAGTGTTAGCAGAACGTTTAGATAAAGAACATTCAACCGATACAAAAGGAGAGCGTACAACCTTCGAAGTGCCTGTGATGGTGGATAGTCCGCTTGTTGAAAAAGCCATCCGTGATATTCAGTGGCCAGAGCAAATCATTATAGCAACAGTTCGACGTGGTGCAAAAGAAATTATCGCTCGCGGTGATACGGTTTTACAGAGTGGTGACATTTTGATTGTTGTTTGCGATGAAGGAATTGTCGGAAAGACAACGGAAGAGATGATGCATCTTGTGACGGCTCCCTAGAGTTATTTTGTAATAAATGGTATAATGTAAAATTGAGAGGTGATAAAGATGAGCGAACAAGGAAATGAATTACAAAGAAATCAAGCATGGGTGTTTATCATCCTTACAGGTATTATTCTATTTGTGTCCGTATTCGTTTATCGTAGTTTCGCGAAATCGACGAAGGTACCACTAGAAAATTACAAAGATCAAATTACACATATGCAAGGACAAATCGATGCACAAGAAACACGCATCCAACAATTGGAAGAGCAAATCAAACAATTGCAAGAAAAATCAAATTAAAATGACAAACACCTTGGACGGAAATCGTTCAAGGTGTTTTTTCTAGGTTATAAGACGTAACAATTATGGTACGTAACAAAAATACTACATCCATACTTTTTGAAAAATACGTATTAATTGTTGTTGTAGGGCAGTAGAGCGTTCCTCGTGAAGCGAGTGTCCTTCAAGATAA
>CAJPNA010000043.1 GCA_905371865.1 uncultured Carnobacterium sp. | reverse complement strand
CGCTGTTCTGATTTCGTCGATTCGACGATCAATTTCTTTTGTTCGTTTTAAAATTGTTTGAATCGATTCGTCTGTTTGATCACTTTCTGCTGAAAACTTAGTGAATGCACTCGCCACACCTTCCATAATGGAATCCAATTGACTTGTTGTAGGTTGTTCTTTCTCTTCTACTGCCTTATCACCCATTTTTTCTAAAAGGACCACTGCTTCTTCTGCTGAAATAATACCTTTATCTACTAGTTCTAAAATTCTATCTTTTTGATTCATCGTTTTCTTCCCCCTTAAATTTAGGTGTTTCTTGATTACATCCTTAGTGTAAAGCAAGTTAAAAATAAAAACATAGGTCCTAAGGTTGATTTTTATCCCAAACTTCTCTAAACCTAAAGTTGTATTCTAAATTAGTCTTCACTCTTTCTTTATCTTGCGCTACTGCTGTTTTGTTGATACACTTTGAATACAGTTTATAGTAGGAGTTGGAAGGAATTTGATAAAGAAAACCGTTACATTAAAATCGCATGAGCGACTTGACCGTCTTGAAAAAGAAAATATCGATATTATCCAAAGTCGTGAAGTGTTCTCTTTTTCTTTGGATGCAGTCCTTCTAGCGGATTTTGCAACTATCGCAGAGCGTAGAAAAGCGTCCATCGTCGACCTTTGCACTGGTAATGGAGCGGTGGCATTTTTACTCAGTCATAAAACCACTAATCCTATTACCGCTGTCGAAATCCAAGAACAACTCTATGATATGGCGATGCGTACTACTCAATTAAACGGTTTAGAAGACCGCATTACCTTTATTCATCAGGACATTCGAAACTTAAAGGGCATTATTCCAAAAGATTCAGTGGATTTTATTACATGTAATCCTCCGTATTTCAAGGTAAAAGAAACCAATCAGACCAATCTCAAGGAAGCCTATACGATTGCACGTCATGAGGTGCACCTGCCACTAGAAGATTTATTTGAGACCATTTCAGGCCTCTTGAAGATGAAAGGAAAAGCCTATCTTGTTCATAGACCTGACCGATTGAGCGATATCCTAACAGAAGCAAGACAACACAGACTGGAAGCTAAACGCGTCCAATTTGTATACCCGAAAGAAGGAAAAGAAAGCAATATTGTTCTCATTGAATTAATGAAGGACGGCCTTCCCGGAGGACTCAAGGTGTTGCCACCGATTACAGTTTTTAATGAGCAACAAAAATATACTGAAAAAATCAGAAGTATCCTCTGGGGGGATAAGGCATGAGTCAATTCTTTATGTATGTCCTACTCTGCAAGGATCAAACCTTTTACACCGGCTATACCGTTGATTTAGAAAAAAGAATCGCAACGCATAATGCTGGTAAAGGTGCCAAATACACAAGGATGAGAACCCCCGTCACACTGCTCTATGCTAAAGAATTCGCCACAAAACAAGAAGCGATGAAGGCAGAAGCAGCGTTCAAAAAGTTCTCTCGCCCCCAAAAAGAAACATTTCTACAAGCGATTGGGGCAAGTATCACTCGTCCAGTGATTATCTATTTAGAAGGAGACAAGACAGATGAGACAAAAGAGTTATCGGACTGAAGGAATTGGCAAGCTTTTCCTTGTCCCTACTCCCATTGGAAACTTAGAAGATATGACATTTCGCGCTGTGAATACTCTGCGTGATGTGGATTTAATTTTAGCCGAAGATACGCGCCATACGCAAAAGTTACTCAACCACTTCGAAATCGAAACTCCTCAAAAGAGCTTCCATGAACATAATACGCAGGAACGCATCCCTCAAGTGATTGAGTGGCTCCAAGAGGGAAAAATGATTGCACAAGTGAGCGATGCCGGAACTCCTTCCATCAGTGACCCTGGCTTTGAACTGGTTCAAGCCTGTGTCGAAGCCTCTATTCCTGTTATCCCGCTTCCGGGAGCGAACGCTGGGATTACAGCTTTAATTGCCAGTGGACTCGTCCCTCAACCTTTTTACTTCTATGGATTCTTACCACGAAAGAAAAAAGAAAAAATCGAAGCATTAGAACAGTTACGCACTCATAGCGAAACCGTCATCTTATACGAATCACCGTTTAGACTAAAAGATACGTTTTTAGCTATCCAAACCGTGTACGGGGAAAATCAACCCGTTGTTCTCTGCCGTGAGTTAACCAAAAGTTATGAAGAGTTCATTAGAGGTACTGCTTATCAACTTGTTCTTTTACTCCAGGAAGAAGAACTGAAAGGCGAATGTTGTATTTTGATTGGCCATAAAAATCCTACTGATGTGACAACAGCACTATCTGGAAGTGCTGAAGAGAACACTCCAGATGCTTCTCTTTCGATTACTCAACAAGTGGAATGGTTTATCGAGCAACAACAGTTATCCCAAAAAGAGGCCATCAAAGCTGTTGCAAAACATCTAGGTCTCAAAAAACAAGACGTGTATAAAGAAGTTCATTCTCAGTAGAAGGCTTCAACAAAAATACCGCCCAAGCACACACATCACGCTTGGGCGGTTTTTTATACTACGATGAATTTAAATACATTGAAAGCCGTCATTAGAAGAAGAACTATCATGAGTCCTAAATAAAGTCTTTCAACCGTTTCATGACTTAATCTAGCTTGAATCTTCGTTCCAATCCAACCACCTAGGACTGCAAATATCGCAATTGCTAGAATGATAAAGGAGACGGAATGATAGTTTTCAAAGTCACGAATCACCGTTGTCATCTTGATAATTTGTGCAAAGAAAATCATCACAATCGAATAGGCCGCAGCTTCTTTTGCTTTCATGGAGAAGAAGTACACCAGTAAAGCAATATTGAGTGGCCCCCCTCCGATTCCTAGATAGACAGAAACGATTCCAACGCATAGACCAATGGCGATAATGGCGATTAGATTCGAAACTGTTAATGTCTGAATCTTCTCTTTGTTCAGAGTGAATAAAATAATTCCCCCTAATAACACAAACAAAATGATCGATTGAGTGATGCTGACAAATTGATTTCCCATCATTTCAACAGCTTGGAGAAACACAATATCTCCTATTTTCCCACCAATAATAGAGCCAAATGCAAGTCCAAATACAATGTGTTTATCCACTTGAAAGCCTAATTTACTTCTCTTGTAAATAGAGACTAAGCACATTGTAAAGACTGCCACCGTAGAGTACACACTTATCATACTCGTGGTGTCCATTCCCACAATATCAAAGGCTGGTTTGATGATAATCCCACCACCTAATCCGGTTATGGCTCCAATCATTGTGGCACATAAAACAATGATGCTATAAATAATGAGTTGCATTTATTGCCCTCCAAGTGTTCGAATACATCTAAATCCTAAATGACTCGATGTAGAATCCCAGGGGGATCCATTTCTTGCTGCAACACGGTATCGATTGCAATAAGAACAATGACATAAGAACGAGCCACCTCGAATGGCATATTCTACCTCAAGGTTTAGAGGCGCTTTGGCATCTGTCTCGATATCTTCAAAAGGAATTCCACGATGGTTTATGCACCATTCCCATACATTCCCAATCATTTGATATAAGCCATATCCATTTGGTTCAAAACTCTTTACAGGAGCCGTTCCTAAAAAGCCATCTAGCTCACTATTTTGATTTGGAAACTCTCCTTGCCACGTATTCGCATGGAATTTTCCATCTTGTTCAAGCTCTTCTCCCCATGGATACTGAGTGGACGTCCCACCACGAGCTGCATATTCCCACTGTGTTTCGGTTGGAAGCCCAGCTCCAGCCCACTCACAATAAGCCAACGCATCTTTAAGAGATACATGAACAACTGGATGATCTAATATTTCCTCAATCGATGACTCTGATCCAAAAGGACGCTTCCAACAAGCCCCAGGAACTAATAGCCACCATGGAGAACCCGATACATGAGAATAGTCTTCTCTTTTCTCTGGAGACACCAGCAAATGAAATACGTAAGAATCCCCGAAGAGTTCTGCTGTTGTTTGATAGCCTGTCTCATCGACAAATCGTTTAAACTCTTCATTCGTTACCGTCGTCTCAGCCATTTCAAATGCTTGAACTTCTTTTGTCACGCAAGGAGATTCATGATCTTCAATAAATCCTCTATTTTCAGTGTCTCCCATTTGGAAAGTGCCTGCTTTTAAAGGAATATAGTTCATGCTACTCTCCTCCTTTTAATGTAGACACAATTTTCTCTAATGGAACTGGGCAAAGTTTGCCCTCTTGAACAAATCCCTCTTCTCGTCCTTCCAAATAACGAGCGAGTTTCACTTTAAATTCGTGAATCAATGAAGTATATTTTTCTTCTGCAATCAGATTCCATTTTTCATTTGGATCTTCCGTCATATGGAATAATTGGAACTCATTTGTCACAGGGAACCAGATAAATTTCCATTCATCGGTTAAAATATATTGGCTCGAATCAACCCCTAGGCTATGTTCACCGTGAAATTCGTTTCGCCATCCTGCAAATTCACCAAATAATAATTGACGTACACTCTTTCCATCGGTTTGTACGGTATTGCCTGTTGCCAACTCGACAAGCGACGGGAATACGTCCTGAATCTTGATGAGCTGTTTGACACTCTTCTTAGTCCCTGCAATTAAATTACCTGGATCGAAAATGAAAGCAGGAATCTTAATACTTCCTTGGTATGGGTAGCCTTTTCTAAATAAATAGTGTTCCCCTAACTGATCCCCGTGGTCACTCACAAACCAAAAAATCGTATTCTCTAATAAATCAAACTCTTCCACAGCAGTTAAGAAGCGACTTAATTGATTATCGATATGGGTAATTAACGCATAATACGCAGCCATCATTCGCTTTTGAGCATCTTTAGGAATTTTGCCACGTTTTGCATATAAACTTGGAATCTTTTCTTCTAGTTTTTCCCAGTTTCCAATATGTAAGTCTAGATTTTCATCCAGCTTTTGCATATATAAATCAAAGAAGTATTGAGGAGGATTTAACGGCGCATGAGGTTTCTCAAAAGACATCTTCAAGAAAAACGGAACGCTTGGGTCACGTCTCTTCAAGAAACGAATGCTCTCGCTGACAATCCAATTCGTTGGATGATATTTTTCTGGCCAATCAAAGGGACGAACATCCCAAGAATTGCAGTTTGCTCCATCATCAATGATATCCGCATCGCTTCCAAGTTCTTTTTTAATCCAGTCTAAATAATCACTCGAATGTTCAAACGTTTCCCCATACGCTTTATTGTACTTACGGTCGACATGTAAATACCCATCATGTAAGAGCACATGATCAAAGCCTAATCTTTTACGACTTGGATACACATGCATTTTCCCAATACATTCCGTTTGATATCCTAAATCTTTAAAGGTTTGAGGGAGGGTGTTCGTATAGTTCCAAGGAACTTCATCCTCATAGCCCACACGACCATTAGAAGCTTGATCCATCCCTGTTAAAAGTGCTGCTCTTGCCGGTACACAACTTGGTACAGGCGAATACGCATTTTCAAAGTTATAGCCCATACTCGCCATCATATCTAATGTTGGTGTAACCACTAAATCATCTTCACGGTTCATCGACAATGCATCAGAACGCATTTGATCCACGACAATTAAGATGACATTTGGCTGTTTATCTTGTTTTACCATTTTTTATCCTCCATCTATAAAACAAAGTCACTCCTATTATAACAAAAGAGCCTATCCTTCGATAGGCTCTCTTGATGACTTTATTGGTATTTTCTATGACTATCTTGCTTTCTTACAAGATTTAATGTTCACCAAATAAGATTTCGGTGCAAAACATGCAATTCTCGTCATTTTCTCTACGCTTTCCATAATATAAATTGCAAATATGGAACCCTTGATTATAAATATTTTCTAAATTAATCACGGATTGACTACGTTCTTTCTTTTCTACGACTTGATTCAAGATGTGCGTGCTTGAATTCATTGCATCCAAACGATCTTTCAAGTGGTGATTTTCCATAATCAAATTATGATTTTCTTCTATGATCTTTTGTAATTCCAAAGAAATTTGCTCTAACTCATGCAGTTGTAATAGCGTTTGTTTGGTTAATTTCTCGATTCGATCATATAACTGCCTATTTGGCATTCATGCATCTCCTCTTTCTTCATTTTGGGATTTGTAAAATCCACTGTTCTAATACGGCCTGAACCCCTACATTGGATTGTATTTTGGAGAGAGCCTCTGTCATTTTTTCGTGTTCTTGAATCCATTGCTTCACACTCAATTTTCCAGCAATAGTTCTTAGAGTCGCTAGTTTATCACTTTGAATCAGTTGCCCTTCTAGCCCTTGCGCACAAAGAAGTGCATCTCGTATATAAAGTTGCAATAACGTTAAAAATTGCTCACTTTCCACTTTAGAAACTAACAGTGAGAGCACTTGCGATTGAATCGTAATAAAAGCCATCGCTCGATTAGAAAAGATACGAACAAACCAATTCCAACTTTCTTGACGGATTTGTCCAAAGCTTTCACTTTCCAATAATAATAAGGCTTGATTGGCACTATTGGTTAACTGTGATACTAGCTGAGCAGTCGCATTAGAGGCCCCTTTTTCCTTTAAAAGGCCATTCACTGTGTCCTCTTGATTGGATTGAAACCTGATAATTTGACAACGAGATTGAATAGTAATGAGCACCTTGCTTAATTGCTCCGTCAATAAAATAAAGTGAATATTTCCTGTTGGTTCTTCTAAAAATTTTAGTAAGCTATTGGCAGCACCTGGAGTCAAAGTATCTACCGCATGAATCACACAAATAATCACACTCGATTCCATTGCTGTTTTCGTTAATTGTGTCTTTAAGGAACGGATTTGATCTACTTTAATCGTAGTCCCTTCTGGCTCTACAACGATATAATCTGGGAAGTTTCCATGCTCAATCCGCTGACAATGTTCGCAAACCTGACAAGCACCTTCTCCAACGTTTCGCTTCGTACAATTTAGTATTTTAGCAATTTCTTTCGCCATTTCCGATTTTCCAATACCCTTTGCTCCTTCGAACAAATAGGCATGGCTTAATTGCCCCTTATCAATCGTACGAATAAATGCTTCTTGCTTCTTCTTCATCTTAGAAACGTAAGAAAGAGTCTACTGGTAAAACAAATACCGTAGCCCCACCTACTCGAACGGAAACAGGTGTAGTAATTGCGCTGTCTAACATACTATCAATATGAACAGGAGGAATCATCATTTGTTCACGTGTTTGGCAGTTTTCTTTAATAATTTCTAATGCTTCATCCACTCTTTCTTCTTCGATACCGATCAGGAAAGTCGTATTTCCTGCACGTAAGAATCCCCCAGTTGTTGATAAACGAGTCGCACGAATATTAGCTTGTGCGAACTCATCTCCTAATAAGTGTGCATCTTTATCTTGTACAATAGCAATTAATAATTTCATTTTTCATTCTCCTATCTTGTAAAATAATTTGGGTAACGTTCTACTAACACTTTGAAACACTCATTAACCACTTCTTCAATCGTTTGAGTCGCATCAATAGAAACCATTCTTTCAGGATATTTCTCTAGTAATCCTAAATACCCTTCTCGAACCATCGTATGGAAACTCAATCCTTCTTGGTCTAATCGGTCAAACTGACGATTGCCTCTTGCTTTATGAATTCGCTCTAAACCAACTTCCGCAGGCACATCTAAATACAGTGTTGTACTTGGCGAAAGCCCATCTGTAGCAAATCGATTCAGTTCAGCTACTTCGTCTACTCCAATCCCACGAGCAACCCCTTGATACACTAATGAGCTATCTACAAATCTGTCACAAAATACAATGTTCCCTTTTTCCAAATTCGGTAAAATACGATCTTTTAAGTGCTGACGGCGTCCTGCTGCATATAAAATGGCTTCTGTTCTTTCGTCCATTTCTGTATTATTCACATCCAGAATCACTTTCCGAATATCTTCTGCGATACGACTTCCACCAGGCTCTCTTGTTGAAACGATATCCACTAAGGCATGTTTTTGTAACAAAGGAATTAGTTGATTGATGACTGTTGTTTTCCCAGCACCATCTGGCCCTTCCATTGTAATAAACAATCCTCTCATATTATCCTCAATCCCCTTCAATATCTTCTTTTCATTATACGCTATTTTCCACTTATAATAAACCAAATTCCCATCAGATTTATCAGATTTTCATCTCCTCTCTCCCTTTCTTCACAAAACACAATATTTAAAATAGCACTGTGATTACGGAGAATCCTTGCTAGATTCATATAGTAGCAGCAATGGGAATTAGGATCAAAGGTGAATAAATGGGAGTTGGGGATTTAGCCCTTACTCCCATTTTGAACTTTGAAGGCGAGAGACTACAGGCTCGAACCGGTCCCTCATTACAGCTACTATAAAACGAACCCACAAATCCTCGAAGTAATCACAAACCTATGGTTTGTTTTATTTTAAATATTGTGTTCATGCACAAAGAAACAGGGGCTTGTTTGTAAACAAGCCCCTGTTCCTAGTTAAGTTTTATTACCGTTTCATCGATTTTGAGTACGGACGATTGTAATCCCATAGCAAGAGAAGTAGTCCAGCTAGACCAACCAACATTGTAGCCACGCCTTCTTTTCCAATCATCTGATGCCCCAAAATAACTACATACAAGAATACCAACATCAATACGAAGCGGATCCAATTTTTTACTTTAGGATTCATGATATCTTCTCCCATCTAATTTCACTTGGCTCAAGTTCCACAGTTCTTGATACTCCTTCACCATCATAGACAAGTGTGGATTGTGCTTCGTTCGTATTATTCACAATCGCATACACTCCTTTTTCAGGATAAGCATGTACTTCGACTAATGGATTACTTGCATACCATTTGGTTAATTCACTTTCTTTACTAGCTGCGTAGAATAACGCACGCATCAATAATCTTGTGTTTTCTGGTGTGTATGGAAGTCCTGCAATGTATACCCCACGACCATTTCCGTAAGGATTTGCTGCAAGGTGAATTTCCCCGAATTCTTTTCCTTCCGCATTGGCTGGAAGAACGATTCCTTCCTCAACGCCACCAGCGCTGACTTTCGGATTGCTAAATTCAAGTACTTCTGTTGCACTCGTTAAGCCATACACGTTCTTAATATTTTCACCAAAGTCAATCTTATGAACATCTTCAATATCTTCAATGATAAAGTGTTCTTTCAATTCTTTAGTAAAATATTTATCTGTTGAAAGGCTATATCCCATTTCTCTTTCAACACCCAAAATATCTCCAAGTTGGAAGAATCTTCCTTGGTGATGAACCGCTGTTGGTTCCCCAACTCCGATAAATCCTCCACCGTTATACACAAATTCACGAATTCGTGTAATCAGTGTTTCGTTCTTCCAAACCTCTCCACCGCTAAATGAAGTTCCGGCATCCCCGGCATTGATGATAACATCGACACCTTCTGGAACTCCACCATGAATGATATCGTCAAAGCTGATAAAGCTTACGTCCACGCTAGCACCACTTAAAGCTTCC
>CAJPNA010000042.1 GCA_905371865.1 uncultured Carnobacterium sp. | reverse complement strand
CTCTTTATTCGTTCTTCATCAATTCGTCCTAATACTTTATCTGAAAATTCGACTAAGTTTTCATCTACAAATATTGAACGATCTTTTCCCGCCCCTAAACGTGAAAAGAACTTAGTCATTGGTATCGCCAAGTATAAGTACATAACGATTTGTGGAATGAAAAATGTCAAAGCCAAAATAATCACTGATGTTAAATAAGATCGTATATGAAATTTTGTGAATAGAGTAAGCATCTCATCTTTTCTTGCATACTCAGCTTCGGTTAATGATTGTTTCAATACAAAATAGTTTTCGATATCAAACAATACTGAAATGATCGCAATCACAATCCCGTATGCTAGTAAAGAAATCACTCGATTTTCAAAACTAAATAAGAATTTCGTAAATAACGGGATGAGACAGATTCCCAAATGTGCTAATAAGTCAATCGATAAAATCGAAAACGAGATTTGTTTTGAGCGACCAAAAAATTGAGAACGTTCAAACCAAAAGTTCGCAATGACAACAAAACTTTGAGCAAATAAAAAGATTTCCTTTGCAAACTGCAACATATCCTCCATTGATGTTGGTGTATTGATTTCTAACACTAAAACGGTTATCGCAATGGCAATAATCGCATCGCTTAACGCATCTAATTTCCCCTTCATGAAGACTCCTCGCTTTCATTTTGATATTTCAGTCGATGTTCCAACAAAATTCAATGAACAACAACTGCTTCTAACCTTTCATTTTACAGCATTTTTTGATACCATAGAGGTACGAACTCAAGGAGGAAATACCATGACAGATTGCATTTTTGACAAAATTATTAATAAAGAAATTCCAGCACATATTGTGTATGAAGATGACGTAGTACTTGCATTCCTCGATATTTCACAAGTAACACCTGGACACACACTGGTTGTTCCTAAGAAACACGTAGCAAACATCTTTGAATATGATGAAGACTTGGCAAGTACGGTATTTGCACGTATTCCTAAAATTGCACGTGCTGTGGAAGCCTCAAACCCTAACATTAAAGGATTAAATATTTTAAGTAATAACGGGGAGTTGGCCTACCAAAGCGTATTCCACTCTCATATTCACTTAATCCCACACTATACAAAAGAAGATGGCTTTGGATTAAAATGGGAACCAACAAATCCAAGTTCAGAAGTATTAGCAAAAATTGCGCAATCAATCCGCGAAAAACTGGAGGCATAATCAATGAGTAAATTTCTAAAAGGTTTTATTTTTGGTAGTGTCATCGGTGGTGTCGTTGCCTTATTAAACAACCCAAGAAGCGGAAAAGAAAACCGCGAAATTCTATCTAAACAAATTCAAGAAGTAACAAACGACGTGACAGTCATCAGTACCGGTAAAGCCACTCTTGAAAGAGGCATTAAAGAAATCCAAGAAGTTATTGTTCCACAAACAATGGAAGTTGTGAATTCTATTCAAGAAGAAGTCACAAAATTCCAACTGGAAAATAAACCACGCTTCAGACGGATTCAAGATAAAATTCAAACATTACAAACACACCTTAAAGAAATGAAATAGAGGGTTTGCCCTATGATTAAATTATTTGCATCGGATATGGACGGTACTCTCCTCACGAACCACGTAGAGGTACATAAAAACAACATTCAAGCGATTCGAAAACTCCAAAAACAGGGGAAACACTTTATCGTTTGTACTGGACGCGATTATCTTCAAGCCAATCTCGCGCTCGAACAAGCAGAATTGCATCTTCCTGTCATCGCCATGAATGGGGCACAAATTTTCGATAAGAACCACGACATTATTTGGGAAGTAACGATTCCACACGATACCGTCTATACTCTATTAGACTACTTCGATTCGATTGATTTGGACTGGCAGCTCGTGACTTCTGAAGGAAACTTTAGAAAAAACTATGCTTTCTTTATCAACAAAGTGATCGAACGAAAAAAGGCTGAAAGAAATAATCTATCGCCTGAACAATTGAAAGAGGAAATCAGGCAGCTAAAAATTCTTCTAGAGGCAACCGATGTGACTACTGCCGAAGAAGTGCTATCGATTCCAGATATTAAAGTGTTCAAGATTATCGTCTCTCACGATGACGGGCCGGTCTTTTTTAAACCAGTCCGTGAGCACATCGACAAAGCTCATCCAAATCTTGTGGTCACTTCTGCATTTATTACGGATTTAGAAATTAATCATAAAGATGCTCAAAAAGGCATCGCAGTTGCTCACTATGCAAAAACTCTTGGTTTATCGATGAAGCAAGTATTTGGAATTGGCGACAACTTCAATGATGTGTCAATGATTCGCGATGCTGGAATTGGTGTTGCGATGGGAAATGCTCCAGAGGCAGTTAAAGCTATTGCTGATTTTGTCACTGACACCAATGTTAATGGTGGTGTGGCAAAAGCGATTTGGCGTGTCCTTGAAGAAGAATAATGTTGACTCTCTTCTCTTTTATCAGAGAAGAGATTTTTTATCCAATAACTACCATGTTATATAATGTAACATAAGATGAGAGTTGATTTTTGCATTTTCAGAAAATCTTCCATATAATGGAAAAACCTTTTACATAAGGTAGATTTGGAGGAATATGTATGAACATAAAGAAATTTAGCTTGGGAGCTGTTCTAGTCACTCTATTGATGACTCTTCTATCCCTTGTTTCTCCGACAAATTCTGTAAAAGCAGAAACTAAAAAATATGTAGTCGCAACAGATATTACATTCGCACCATTTGAATACCAAGATACAAATGGTGAATACGTCGGAATTGATATTGAATTAATGAAGAGTATCGCAGAGGCTGAAGGCTTCGAAGTAGAATTTAAGGCTCTTGGCTTTAATGCAGCTGTCCAAGCCCTAGAAGCTGGACAAGTAGACGCTGTTATGGCTGGAATGGGAATAACTGATGAACGTAAACAAAAATTCAACTTCACAGATAGTTACTATGACAGCGGAATCGGAATGGGAGTTTCAAAAAACTCTGACATCACAAGCCTTCCTGATTTAAAAGGAAAAAAAGTTGCTGTTAAATTAGGAACACAAGGTGCCACTTATGCTGAATCTATCAAGAGTAAATATGGCTTTACAATCACAACTTTTGAAGATTCATCAAGCATGTACCAAGATGTAATGGTAGGAAACAGCGACGCTTTATTTGAAGACTATCCAGTACTTGCCTACTCAATCACATCAAACAACTTACCTTTAAAAATGACAGACCATAACGAAAACAAAACAGAATATGGTGTTGCCGTTAATAAAGGTGAAAATGCTGAATTGATCACTGCTTTCAACAACGGTTTGAAAAAACTAAAAGAAAGTGGTAAGTATGATGAAATCATCAACAAATACACTACGAATGCTAGTGGAAACACAGAAGCAACAAGCATTCTAGGTTTAATTAAAACAAATTGGAAAACTCTTGCAACTGGTTTATGGAATACGATTGTATTAACGGTTATTGCTTTAATCTTTGCAAGTTTAATCGGTATTATCTTCGGTTTAATGAAAACAAGCCAAAACAATATCGTTCAAGCAATCGCAGGATTTTACATTGATATCATCCGCGGTGTTCCATTAATTGTATTAACGTTCTTCATTTACTTTGGAATTCCACAAGCCTTCGATATTACGATGCAACCATTCGTAGCAGGAGTTATTACCTTAAGCTTGAATGTTTCCGCTTATATCGCAGAAATAATCCGTGGGGGTATCCAAGCCGTTGATAAAGGACAATACGAAGCTTGTATGAGTTTAGGCCTTCCATATTCAAAGAGCATGCGTAAAGTAATCTTACCGCAAGCGATTCGCATTATGGTTCCTTCGTTTATTAACCAATTTGTCATCACATTGAAAGATACTTCGATCCTTTCAATTATCGGTATTGCCGAATTAACACAAACAGGTAAAGTCATCATCGCTCGTAACTTACAATCAAGTCAAATGTGGTTAATCGTTGGTGTGATGTACTTAATCGTGATCGTTCTATTAACGAAACTATCAGCTCACTTAGAAAGGAATTTAAAATAATGGCTATTATCGAAGTTCAAAAACTACAAAAGAAATATGGCAACTTAGAAGTATTAAAATCCATCGACCTTTCTATTGAGGAAGGCGAAGTCGTTTGTATTATCGGGCCTTCAGGTTCTGGTAAATCCACTTTCCTTCGTTGCTTAAACCGTCTTGAAAAAATCAATAGCGGTCACGTCATCATCGACGGCCATGATTTAACAGATAAAAAAACGAATTTAAATAAAATTCGTGAGGAAATCGGAATGGTGTTCCAACACTTCAACCTCTTCCCTCACCTAAGCGTTCTAGAAAATATCATTCTTGCACCAGTAGAATTAGGTCGTGAAACAAAAGAAGATGCAACCCAACATGCGATGGAACTTCTAGGCATGGTTGGTCTTGCAGACAAGGCTGATGTCTCTCCTAAATCTCTTTCAGGTGGTCAAAAGCAACGTGTAGCCATTGCCCGTGCGCTTGCAATGAAACCAAAGATGTTATTATTCGATGAACCAACTTCAGCACTAGACCCAGAGATGGTTGGGGATGTATTAGAAGTAATGCAAAACCTAGCTAAAGAAGGGATGACGATGGTTGTGGTAACACACGAAATGGGATTTGCGCGTGAGGTTAGCGATCGCGTTATCTTCATGGATGGTGGTTATATTATTGAAGAAGGAACTCCTGAGCAAGTGTTTGGTAACCCACAAAACGAACGAACTCAAAACTTCTTAAACAAAGTATTTCACTAAAATCTAACATCAATAGAAACGATCTTACTCCAAAACATTTGGAATAAGATCGTTTTTTAAAATTTCATTTATTAAAGAAATCGGAATACTTACTCTTTATCTTCTTTTGGTAATAATACTTTACGTGATAAGTTGATACGTCCTTGTCCGTCGATTTCGATAACTTTAACCGTTACTTTGTCACCTAGAGCAAGTACATCTTCTACTTTACCAACGCGTTCGTGTGCTAATTCAGAAATATGAACTAATCCATCTTTTCCTTTAGCGATTTCTACGAATGCACCGAATTTTTCGATACGGCGTACAGTTCCTTCGTACACTTGACCCACTTCGATTTCACGTGTTAAATCTTCGATGATTTCTTTTGCACGTTGAATCATAGCAGCATCTGTAGAAGCGATTGATACATGACCTTCTTGGTCGATATCGATTTTAACTCCTGTTTCGTCGATAATAGCATTGATTGTTTCACCACCACGTCCGATAACCACTTTAATCTTATCAGGGTGGATAGAAATCATTTCAATCTTAGGAGCATATGGGCTTAACTCTTTACGTGGTTCAGCAATGGTTGATGTTAATTCCTCAAGAATTTCAAAACGTGCTTTCTTCGCTTGTGTTAAAGCTTCACGTAAGATTTGTTCTGTAATCCCTTGAATCTTAATATCCATTTGAAGAGCTGTAATTCCGTCTTTTGTACCCGCTACTTTAAAGTCCATGTCTCCTAAGTGGTCTTCTAACCCTTGGATATCTGTTAAGACTGTGTAGTTTGTACCGTCAGAAATAAGACCCATCGCGATACCTGCTACAGGCGCTTTAATTGGCACACCAGCAGCCATCAATGCTAATGTTCCCGCACAAATACTTGCTTGAGAAGAAGAACCGTTTGATTCTAGTACTTCTGATACAAGACGGATTGTGTAAGGGAAGTCTTCTGGACTTGGAATCACTTGTTTCAATGCACGTTCCCCTAGTGCTCCGTGACCAATTTCACGACGACCTGGGCTACCAGCACGACCTACTGAACCAACAGAAAATTGTGGGAAGTTGTAGTGGTGAATAAATCTTTTCCCTTCTTCGATTCCTAAACCATCAATTACTTGGTATTCTCCAAGAGGTGCAAGTGTTGCTGAAGTTAATGCTTGCGTTTGTCCACGAGTGAATAAACCTGAACCGTGAACACGTGGTAATAAGTCGATTTCTGAAGCTAATGGACGAATTTCGTCAATCTTACGACCATCAGGACGTACTTTTTCTTCAGTAATTAAACGACGTACTTCATCTTTTTCTAAATTATCGACTAATTGAGAAACTTGTTTTAGAAGTCCAGCTTTTTCATCATTTTCTTCTAAGACAGCTTCGAAGTGCTCGATGGCTGTTTCTTTCACTTTTTCGATGTTTGCTTCACGCGCTAATTTTTCTTCTGTTTGAATCGCATGAACCATGGCTTGGCTGAATAAATCTTTTACTTGTGCTTCGATAGCTGGATCGAATGAAAGTAAAGTTACTTCCATTTTTTCTTTACCAACTTCGCGAACGATTTCTTCTTGGAAAGCCACTAATTTTTTGATTTCTTCGTGACCGAATAATAATGCTCCAAGCATATCTTCTTCGTTCACTTCTTTAGCTGAACTTTCTACCATGTTGATAGCAGTTGCAGTACCAGCTACAGATAATTCGATATCTGAGTTTTCTTTTTGTTCAGTAGTTGGGTTAATCACGTATTCACCGTTTACGCGACCTACGTCTACCCCAGCGATTGGTCCATCAAATGGAATATCTGAAATACATAATGCTAATGAAGAACCAAACATTGCAGCCATTTCTGGTGGGCAGTTAGGATCTACTGACATAACTGTATTTGTGATTTGTACTTCGTTACGGAAACCTTCCGCAAACATTGGACGGATTGGACGGTCAATAAGACGCGCTGTAAGAGTAGCATGTTCACTTGGGCGACCTTCACGTTTGATAAAACCTCCGGGGATTTTACCAGCAGCATACATTTTTTCTTCATAGTTCACTGTTAACGGGAAGAAATCAGTATCTTTTGCTTGTTTTGTACCAACCGCCGCTGTTAACACAACAGTATCACCGTAGCGTACTAACACTGCACCATTAGCTTGCTTTGCTAATTGGCCGATTTCAACTGTTAATTGACGTCCGCCCCAGTTATAGCTAAAAACTTTCTTTTCTGACATAACTAATCTCCTTTTCTCTTATTTACGTATCCTCCAGACCTACTTTTAGAAATGAAAACGTTCGACGCATTCGAGCGCTTTTATTTCTAAAGTAAGGTGACTCCAGAAGATACAAAGTTTGTCATACAGAGTCATTTTACCATAACTGCCCATTAAGTACTATTCTTTTGCGATAAAAAAAGACGTGTGGATTTTCTCCCCATATGGCAAAGAAAACCGCTCGTCTTTTTTGTTGAATTTTATAATGTCACAACATTTCCTTGTTCGAAAATAGTGAACTCTTTTGTTTCTAGGTTTGCTTCAAGACGTGCTTTGGCAGCACCAGAAGCATCTTTACGTGTAATCACGATTGTGTTCTCAGTTGGAGTTTCTACTTCAAAAGAACCTTCTAAATCAAACGCTTTTGATGTGTTTCTGAATCGTAATAAGTTGATTAAACGTTGTACGACTGGACGTTCCACTTCACGGTCGATTTCTTCTACTGTGTAGTAGTGACGGTTGATGTTACGACCTTCTTTTGAAGATTCTAATAACTCGATGTCATTTTCCCCAGCAAGTAATCCAACGTAGTAAATTTGTGGAATACCAGGCGCAAAACATTGCAACACACGTGATAATAAGTAACTTGCATCATCATTTCCTAAAGCACTGTAGTATGTGCTGTTAATTTGATAAATATCTAAGTTATTGTACTTTTCACTTGAGTAGATTCGTTTTACGTTGGCGCCTACGTCGTATAATTTGTTTGAAGTGTAATCTAACTCTTCATCTGTTAATAAGTCTCTAGCATCCACGACACCGATTCCGTCATGCGTATCCAGTGTTGTAAATTGCTTCATCGGACTCATTTGTAACCAGTTGGCTAAACGATTTGATTTACCTGAATATAGTGAATATAACACTACCATTGGTAACGCAAAGTCATAAACGAAGTAATCATGGTCTGCAATCTTCATTTGAATTGAATAGTGCTCATGAATTTCAGGAAGCAATTCTACTTGGTATTTCGCTGCTTCATCGCGAACTTCATTTAATAAATTCCAAATATCTGGTTCTACGAAGAAATCGTTTGTATCGAGTTTCTTTACTGCATAAGCAAATGCGTCTAAACGAATTAATGAGCAGCCGTGGCTTGCCATATCTTTAATCGTTTCGCGAATAAACTTTTTCACGATTTCTTTACGAACATCAAGGTCGATTTGCTCTTCCCCGAATGTGTTCCATACTTCTTCAGTCGTTCCATCCGCAAAATGAACGGTTTGGAACGGCGCTTTATCTTTTCGTTTATAAATTAAGTCGATATCTTCTTGTGTTGGACGACCTGATGGAAAGAACTCATGAATACGGATAAACATATCTTTGTAAGGTGAGTTCTCGTGATTTTTTACAAAATCTTGGAAGAATTTAGACTCACGAGAAATATGGTTAATCATAAAGTCAAACATTAAATAATATTGTTCCCCTAGAGCATCCACATCTTCCCAAGTTCCAAGAAGCGGATCTACACGTGTGTAGTCGCTTGGAGCAAATCCTCTATCCCCTGTAGACGGGAAGAATGGGAGCAAATGCACCCCACTAATCGCGCCTTTAAAATGTTTATCAAGAACTCCTTTTAAGTCCTTCATATTACTTCCCATGCTGTCTGAGTAAGTAATCAGCATTGCTTCGTTTTTAATTTGCATGGAATTCACCGTATCCCTTCAATTAATCGATTTAGTTTAATTTCCAAATGTCACGGTTGTAGTCTTCGATTGTACGGTCACTTGAGAAGAATCCAGCCATTGCAATGTTTGTCACTACTTTTGCATTCCATTCATCTCTGTTTTCGAAATCGCGATACATACGTTCTTTTGTTTCAATGTAGCCTTCTAAGTCTAATAATGTCATGAACCAGTCTTTAGTTGTTAATTCGTGGTATAGACGTTCTAGACGTTCTTGGTTTCCGACTTCTAGTAAAGCATCGCTCTTCACGAATTCCACTAATGGACGGATGGCTTCTCTCTTCGCAAATTCACTAGCATTGTAGTCGCCTTTTTCATAATGAGCAATCACTTCGTCACTCTTCTCACCGAAGATATAGATATTGTCGTCCCCAACTAATTCATGGATTTCCACGTTGGCTCCGTCTTCAGTACCAAGAGTTAATGCCCCGTTTAGCATGAATTTCATATTTCCTGTTCCGCTAGCTTCTTTTGAAGCAAGTGAAATTTGTTCAGAAATATTACATGCTGGAATTAAGTGTGTTGCAGCTGTTACGTTGTAGTTTTCAACCATTACAACTTGTAAGTGTGGGTTCACTTCTGGATCATTGGCGATTAATTCTGATAATGAAAGAATTAAATGGATGACGTCTTGCGCAATCACGTACGCTGGAGCTGCTTTCCCACCAAAGATAATTGTAATTGGTCTTACTGGGATATTTCCGCTCTTAATATCCAAATATTTATGAATAACATATAAAGCGTTCATTTGTTGACGTTTATATTCGTGCATACGTTTGATTTGGATATCAAAAATAGAATTTTCCTTCACTGTGATACCTTGTTTTTCTTGTAGGTAAACACTTAAACGTTTCTTGTTATCAC
>CAJPNA010000041.1 GCA_905371865.1 uncultured Carnobacterium sp. | reverse complement strand
CTTAGAAAGGAGGTAAAATATGGCAGAAACACCATTTGGTAAATTAGTTGTTGAGTTAGGATTGAATAACGTTGAATTTACACAAGGATTAACAGCAACACAAAAACAACTTAGAACATTAAAACGTGCTATTAAGGCTTCTGATGATGAGATTAAATTATTAGGTAAAGGTTCGCAATCTGCAACAACTAAAATGTCTTTACTTTCACAAGCGTTTAAAACGACTGAAAAGGTTATCGAACAAACTAAACTCCAACTGAATAAACATGAAGAAGCACTATCGAAAGTACGCTTGGAAATAGAAAAAACAGGAACTAAAACAAAAGAACAAACTTCTATCGAGAAAAAACACGAAGCGCAGATTGAAAAACTAAAGCATAAATTAGTAGATGCAACAGGTAGTTTAGCTTCGTATCGTAAAGAATATCAGTTAGTAGCTAGAGAACATGCTGAAGCAAATAATGTATTTTTACAAGCAGGTAACTCTTTAGAAGCTAGCGGTAAACGATTAACTGAATCTGGTAACAGAATTTTAAACGTTGCAAGGGGATGGACGTTTGCAGGCGCTATTCTAGGTAGTGGGATTGGTTTAGTTGCTAAACAAGCGATTGATTACGAAAAAGCGATTGCGGGTGTACGTAAGACCACAGACCCTACTGCATCGGAACTAAAAGAATTTAGTGACGGATTCCGTAAAATGTCCACAGACATTCCAGTAGCTGCTAAAGAGTTAGCGAACATGGGGCAAATGGCAGGGCAATTAGGTATTCAAAATAAGAACCTGTTAGGATTTGTTGAAACAATGGCAAAGCTTCAGACTGCTACAAATATCATCGGTGAAGAAGGCGCAGCTGAATTAGCAAAATTCATGAATATCATGGGTACATCTCAAAATCTTGTATCTAATGTAGGTTCTTCTCTGGTTGAACTAGGGAATAATTTTGCGACAACTGAAAGAGATATTTTAGACATGGGTAAAAACCTAGCAGGGGCAGGTAGACAAATCGGACTATCTGAAGGTAGCGTATTAGGTCTAGCAACTGCGTTAAGTTCTGTAGGTATCGAAGCAGAAAAAGGTGGTAGTGCATTCTCTAAAGTCATGATTAATATGGCTACCGCGGTAGATAGCATGGATACTAGCGCAGGAAGTAAGTTAAGTCAATTCGCACATGTAGCAGGATTAACAGCGGAAGAGTTTGCAAACATGTTTAAATCTAGTCCAGAAAAGGCTTTAGCTTCATTTATTGAGGGGTTAGGAAAAGCGAACGAAAAAGGCGAAACTGCTATCAGCATCTTGCAAGAAATGGATATTAAAGAAGTACGTTTAAGAGATAGTTTACTACGTGCAGGTGGAGCGCATGAATTATTTAACAAAGCAATCTCGATGGGGAATAAAGCTTTCAAAGAAAATACAGCGTTACAAAAAGAATTTAATACATTTAATGACACCACAGCTAGTAAATTAGAACGTGCAAAGAATAAAATTACTGATGTAGCTATCGAAGCAGGAAGTAAATTGTTACCTGCATTTGCAACGTTTTTAGATAAATCTGGATATGTTGTAGATGGTATTAAAGATACTGTAGAGTGGTTTTCAAACCTTCCAGAACCAATACAAAAAACAGCGTTTTCTCTTACTGGTTTATTTATAGCGGGCGGACCTGTTTTAGGGATGTTCGGTCAAGCAAAAAACATGCTCGGCTTATTCAATAGTGGATTAGGTAAACTTCTAAAAAATGTAGGTGATGCGCAAATAGAAGGTCAATCCGCTAAAGGAGTATTTGATTTAGTAAGCGGAACGATGCAAGATGTGGGTTCTAATTCTACAGTCGCAAGTACAGGTATGTCTGTTTTAGGAAAAGAAATAGCTACTACTGGTGGATTAGCAAGTAGACTCGTTGGAATAGGGTTAAACCCTTGGGTTTTAGGCGCTGTAAGTGTAGTCGGCATAGGTGCAGTAGCATGGAAATTGTTCGGACAACGAATTTCAGAAACTGCTAAAACTTCCGAAAAAATGAAGCGTTGGGGAGCTGATGTTTCAGACCAAATTGACAAAGCTTTGAATGAAGCCGAAAAATTTGGTAATAATGCACAGGTTTATGTTAGTAAAGGATTAACTATTGACCCTAACGTCAAAAACGAAGCACAAAAACAATTCAGCGGAATGTTCGATGCTTTAAAATCCACAGCTGATAAACAAATTGAAGAAATTGAGACATCCTATAATAAACTTCCAGAAAAAGTGAAAGGTGCATTATCTAAAGAAGTTGAAGAACGCAAATCACAAATTGGTGCATCTAAGAAAGTGATTGAAGAAAACGAAGCTAGAATCAACGAGATTTACGATAAAGCAAGTCAAGAAAGACGGAAGTTAACTAGAGAAGAAATAGCAGAAATTAATCAATTACGAAAAGAAGCGTATCAAGAAGAAGCAAACATTCTAAGTGCGAACGCAAAAGAACGTAAGAAGATTATGGAAAACTTGACGGAGAGTTTGACCAAACTTGATGATGAAGAATTGTTGAAACGTCAAGGTTATTTAGAAAAATTAGGTAAATTAGAACAGCAAACCGAGCAAGAAAATCTGAATTCGTTAAAAGAGTTATGGCAAAAAGGAACAATTAGTTCTAAGAGTTACGCAGAGCAGAAATTAACGATAGAAAAAGAATTTCAAGCGAAGATGAAAGAGGTTGCTTTCCAACGTTATCAAGCGTACAAAGAAGAAATTGAACGTAATAATAAACTTGATACGGAATTAGCGCAAGAGCGTAACGAAGTTATTAAAGATAAGATGGATAACATGCTTAAACAATACGGATTAACCGTTGAAGAAATGGAAAAAGTATCTAAACAACAAGCAACAAATCTTTCTCTACGTGCGAAATTCATTTCTGAAATCATGGAAGAAATGGGCAGAAAACTTTCTGACAGTACTAAAAAAGCAAATGTAGCTTGGGAAGCAATGATTACAGACGAAAAGACAGGAAACATTGTTGAAAATATTGATACAGTATTGAAAAAAGCAATTAGTTCCGAACAAGGCTGGAACGACTTAAAATTCGTAATCCATAACGCTAAACTAACCACTAATGCTAAAGAACAAATCCAAAAAGCATTAGAAGAAAGTGGCAAATGGAATGACTTAGACTTGGAAACAAAATCTTTCTTAACTGCTACAAATATCGGTGAAACATTAGCACACATCTTGCAAGATAAAGGTAAGTGGGATGAGTTAACTATTGAGGAAAAACAAGCTGTACTAAACTATTCTGGTTTAAACGATGGCATGTTAAAAATGATTGAAGCTAAGAATTTGTGGGATGACACGGAGTTTGTCAAGAAACTAGCTGAAATTAACACAAACGCTCCAGATAGTCAGAATAAGATTGAAAAATTATTAGAATCTTATGGAGTATTATTACGTAGAATTCAAAATCCTGCAAACGTTCGTACAATTACAGATGCAGACGGTACTGCTAGACAGGTTGATGGTTTAACAGAGCGTGTGGAACGCAATATTGCTGTTAGTGGACAAGGTAGTTATTTTAACACAAGTACGAATGCAGGTGATGTTTCAAGCGAAATCGAAAACTACAACTGGTTGGTTAATAATTCTTATGATAAGACTGTACGTTTTACTGTAGCTTATCAAGAAACAGGAACAAGTGTATTAGATACATGGCATAACATGATTAATAGCGGAAGAAGATACGCTACTGGAACGGATAGTCATAATGGGGGATTAGCGTTCTTAGGTGATGGTGGTAGACGAGAGCCTTTCTTAACACCACAAGGGGTATTTGGAGTTTCTCCATCTACAGACACTTTATACAATTTACCTAAAGGAACTAAAGTTTGGTCGAGTGTGGATAACTTTAAACGAGATACGTTGCACAAACCATATTTATTAGGGTATTTAAGTCAGTTACCACGATTCGCAAAAGGGACAGTGAAAAGTTTCTTAGATAAAACAAATGTTAGAGTCCCAGATGTGTTCAAATCTAGTTCGAATGTTGATAACTCGACATATAGTCCAACGTTACACATCGAACACTTCCACACAGATAATGGAATGAGTGTGGAAGAATTATTCAAACAATTTGCCTGGTTAGTAAAAAGGGAGGGAGACAGAGCATGAAACACTTTATAAAATATAATGGCAAATCATCGCTAGAATTATATTTATATTTATCGTCTGATATTCAACACGTTTCATCACAAAACGATGTAGAAGAAGTTGAAGTGTTGGGTCGTGATGGTAATGTAATCGTCGATAATAAGCGGTTAAGAACAGTGATTCAACCTTACGAACTCTATTTAAAGCTTCCTCCTAAAGTGAATATGCAGAAAGCAATTGATGATATATCAGAATGGTTATCTCCAACTGGTTATTGCGAGTTTGAGAAGTCATGGGACCCAAAATATATTTATCGTGCTGCATTTAACGAAACATTTAGCGTTAGCGAAATGTTATTTTATTTAGGCAAATTAGCACTTACGTTTAAATTACATCCAGTTAAATATCTGAAGAATGGAAGAACATTAACAGAAATTAGAAACAATAGCGATTTAACTAATCCTACAAAACGAAAAAGTAAACCTATATTCCACATAGCAGGAAATGGTAATGTAAAAATTACAATTACTAATCCTAAAGGGAAGCAGGAAATGACTATCAAGAACATCGAACGTAAAGTTATTTTAGATTGCGATAATCAAAGTGCATATACTGAAGATGGTAAGTCCATGTTAAGTGTGTTTGGGGATGATTTTTTTCAATTCGATATGGGAACTAGTCGTATTTCTTGGGATAATCCTGCTATTAGAGTGTTTGTACAGCCTAATTGGGAGGTGCGCGTATGAGTAATATATGTATCTTTGAAAAAGGCTCTTTAAATGTAGGTAGTTTTGGTAGTGGAGTTTTAAAAGATTGGGTCACTGAACCAAAAGTGAAAAGACAAAATGAACAATACGAATTTGAAGGTGTGTATCGTGCCGATGGTGCGAATGCACACCTTTTGTTGAAAGGTAACGAAATCGAATGCACAGCAGACGGAAGAAATAAAAAGCAAAGATTCGACATTGTTCGTGCAGTTAAAGTCAATGCAAAACACATCCAAGTTTACGCAAGACACGTAGGGCACAGAACAAAATATCTAGACTTACTACCAGTTGTAAAGATTAAAGGCAACGGAATAGATGCTTTGACACAATGGAAAAACAGTTTAGTAGGTAATCATCAATTTACTGTTTGGAGTGACATAACAGACACGATTGAAACAGAATTTACAATCGATAAAATCAGCAATGCTAGAGAAGCGTTGTTCCAAATAGCGAAATTATTTCGTGCGGACATTGAATTTGATAATCACAAAATATTACTTTCAAGGAATTTAGGTAAACAAAGTCCAATTGTATTAAGTTACGGGAAAAATATAACTGATTTTGAATTAGATGAAAGTGACGATGAAGTTTATACAAGTATTTATCCTTACGTAAAATACGATAATCAAATATACACATTAGATGGAAATGAACGTATTGTTGATAGTCCTTATTCAAATTTTTATACTTACTCCCGTGTGTTAAAAGTCGATTTTTCAGACGAATTTAAAGATAACGCTTTTGATGGTGGAGATGCGGGTGAAAACTCCACAGAATCCGCAGGAGAAGGTGCTATCGAATCACACGAAGGGGAAGAAGGCGGAATTTGGAAACGTAACAATACTGGTTGGTGGTACGAATATTCAGATGGTAGTTATTTAAGGAATTGTTGGAAAAAATTAGGGAATACATGGTATCGATTTAAGAAAAACGGTTATATGTACGAAAGTGAGTGGTTTAGAGACCAACACGGGAATAGATATTATTTTGATTCTAGTGGAGCAATGGTGACTGGATGGCATCTAATTAAAGGAAAATGGAAGTACTTTTATGAAACTGGAAGTTTGGATAAAGACAGAAAGAAACCTTATGAATTAGATAAAGTGAAATTAAAATCATTATCTGAAAAATATATCAAGGATAATAACATTGGGTTACCACATACAATTGTAAAAGTATCCTATGTGGAATTGATGGAACAAAATACAAAAATAAAAGAAACGGTTTGTCAATTTGACAGCGTTAAGATGCGTTTTCCTCAATTAGACAACGCTTTAAGTAACGCTAAAGTTTCTGGTACGGAATGGCTTCCGTTGTCTGACACTTATGAAACAATCACTATCGGTAATACAGAAACAGTATTAGGAACACTTACTGGTAAAACAGAAAGTAAGTTAAATCAACTTCAAGCGGATTTGAAAGAACAAGCAAGCAAAATTCGTGAAAATGAAAAACTGCTATTCAGTGACGATTCAACTTCAAACGTAAATTATTCATCAGATACGGTAAATGAATCTAGTCCTAGTGGATTTAATAAAGATGACTTACTGATAAGAGATGATAAAATTCAACGTTGGACTGGAAGCGAATGGAAAGATGTTGAGGTTTCAGGAGATGTGGATGTATCCCATATCACTATGAGTATTGCCGATATAAATACACAAATGAAAGTGATGCAACAAGAAGCAGAAGCAAAAGCTAGTTTGTCTGTAGTTTCTGAATTAAAACGTGCGTATGATGCGTTTGTTGATAAGGAAAATAAAGATAAAGCGAAAGCAGAAGCAGATATTATCCGTATATTCCAAAAGTTAGAGTATCTAACTCATAATGTAGGAAATATGGCTGTCACTTATAAGTTTATAGACCAAAATATCCGACTAGTAAATGAAGGTATTTCAGTTGGTAACGCAGTTGGAGATAGCTACATCCTTGTATCTAACAACCGAATATCCATGTTTAGTGCAGGGAAAGAAGTGATGTATATTTCACAAGGTGTATTACACATTGATAATGGGGTATTTACAAAGAGTGTTCAAATAGGATATTACATCCAAACTCAATTAGAAAGCAATCCTAAAATAAACGTCATTCGTTATATAGGGAGTAGGTGATTAATGAAGTGCAAAGAATATATTTTAATGGTAACTGGAGAGGTTATATCGAAGTTGATTACCAAATAGGAAATCAAAATAATGTAGATGGAACTACTCCTGTTCATTTAGATTATAAAATCGGTCAAGATAGCGGTTATTCTATCAACTTTCCTAACACAAACGGTGCTTATATAGGGATGTTGTTAGGTGGCATTCACAAATACTTATATTTTGATTCGTTAGAATTGAACGGAAATTCCCGTCTTTTAGGAAGTTTAGATTTTACTTTAACTCATGATGAAAACGGGAATACAGACCCTACATTAAGTTTTTGGAGCGGAAACACAGAATCAATCGTGGCAGAAGGGTTATCTTGGGGGAGTTTAAGTCACAGCATCACACTTCCGATTCCTGTTATTATCCGTTCTGGAATAATCGAATCTGTATCAGATAATTTATATTTAGGTAATCCAGTTACGCTAAAAATAAAAGATAATGAATCTGGATTAACACATCAAGTTTGGTACAAAGCATTTGATAGTGATTGGATAGAAGTGGGTAACGGATTAGGAACTACAGTTACGTTTACACCAAAACGAGAATTGTATAAAAATGCTGATTCTTCAGACACAGGAACGTTAAGCGTGTGTGTGAGAACTTACAAAAAAGGAAAAGCTTACGGGAAGGATGTTTATAAAGAAAATATACCTATTAAAATCCCAGAAGAAATAAAACCTAAAATTCAAGATGTTGTATTCAAAGATAATTACGCAAAGCGGAAGCAAATTAACGTTCCAATTTTTTTACAACATGTGTCAGATATTGATTATGAGGTTCAAATATCTTCAGATAGCCTTTCTGAACCAGTAGAGTTTATTACTGAAATAGAAAACGGAAATAAAACCTTTTATGGTAAGAAAGGGAATATAGGTTCTTTTAACAAGAAAGGCGAATATACAATAAAAACGTTCGCTAAAGATAAGCGTGGTCGTGTATCTAATACAATCACTAAAACTATCCAGGTAGTGCCGTATACAGCACCACAGTTATCTTTCGTTGTCCGTAGGAGCGGTGCTAGAAACGAAACGTTAACAGTAACAAGGACTGCAAAAATCGAACCGTTGATTTATCAATCTAAACAATGGAATACATTCTCGTTAAAGTTCTACACGAAAAGGATTGAAGATGATGAATACATTGAAAATCAAGGCGGAAAGTTGATAAGTAATAGCATCTATCAGCTTTTGGAGCACAGTTCGAATTTAGCGGGTGTGTTTAATGCTGAACAATCGTACATAGTGAAAGCTGTGTTGAGTGACTTATTCAACGAAACGGAATATATATTCTCGGTTAGTACCGAAAAAGTACCATTATCTTATTCTCCGGAAGGTGTTGGGATTAACAAGATATGGGAACGTGGTGCAGCAGATATCGGTGGGGATGTGTACGTTGGTGGTTTTTTAGCTATAAAAGGAAATAGACATTCGTTACCTTTTTCTGGAGATGCAAACACTCTTTTCAGAGCAGGAAGTTATTTTGCGACCAATTTAAAGAACGCTCCTGCTACTACTGGATATTTAACGGTATCCTCTCATAGCGATAACGACCAGTACATTGTTCAAGCTTTTATCCCACTTAATTCCACAGTTTTACATTTAAGAAAACGAGAAAGAAACGAGTGGTCGATATGGACGAATGTGTGGACGAATGTAACTTACAGAAACGGTTGGAAAGACTATTCAACGTCTTATCCTCCAGTACAATATAAATTAACAAACAGCGGTGCTATTGAACTACGTGGAAGTTGTAAAGACGGAGATAGTTCAAATTGGCAGGCTGTTTTTTCTTTCCACAGTTCGATAAAAATACCAAAACAAGTTTATTTAACAGCACTAACTGGTGATTATCAGCGTGGAATTTTAGCGGTGTACAGAAACGGAACAGAGGTTGTTACTGTACAAAATATAAATAATGGATGGTTATGTTTTGATGGTGTGACTATCACAAATTAAACGGTTAGGGGGTTTAAGAGGTGTTATTGGTAAACATTGAAAAAGTATCTCAAGAAATAGAAATGGCGAACGCTTTAATTACAAAAGAAAAAATAGCCATTGAAGAATTAAATGGTAAGCGTGGGGTTTTAGAATCTCAATTAGAAAACGTTACAAAAGAGATTAACGACCATGTATCTAATGTTGCAAGATACGAATCAGACATTCGAGATATGGAGAAAGCTAGAGAAATCGTAATGAAAATTGCAGAAAAAGATGCTGAACAAGATAAGTTAAGACGGATGGAAGGAGTTCCAGAACAATAAGAAAAAGGGGGGATAACTAAAAAACGATAATACAAGGAGTTGTTGCTTATGCACTTAGATATTTATGATGCTTTTAAAGTTGTTGGTTTCATTATCAGTTTAATAGGTTTTTGGAATGTGATGTCTAGTAAAATCACAACTCAAGAACAAAGACTAACAAAACTTGAAATGCTAGAAAAGAAAAACGAAGAACAATTAAGTCGGCATCAAAAAAGGCTAGATAACCATGATGTCGATAATAAAATTATGTTGCGTTTAGTAGAAAAAGTAGACGCGCTTAAAGAAGATATTCAAG
>CAJPNA010000040.1 GCA_905371865.1 uncultured Carnobacterium sp. | reverse complement strand
TGTATTAAACACGTTCTACTTTACCTGATTTTAATGCACGAGTTGAAACCCATACTTTTTTAGGTTTGCCGTCGATTAAAACACGAACTTTTTGTAAGTTTGGTTTCCAAGTACGGCGGTTAGCGTTCATAGCGTGAGAACGAGTGTTACCTGTTTCAGAACGACGTCCAGTGAAATAACATACTTTAGCCATTTTCATTCTCCTCCTTCATTTAATTCATTATCAGCTGATATAATTTTGAACTAAATCATATACTTAAATAATTTAGCATAGTTGAAGTAAGATTGCAAGTGAGTCGGTTATAGAGATTTACCCCCTTTTAAAAATTGATAAAAAACTAGGTAATCGTCTGGTAATGTGATATTATAGTATAGAAATAATGTGTCAATCTGTCTAAAAATAGGCAGAAACCTTTATACATTCAAAGGGAGGTATTCGTATGACAGTAAAAATTCAAACAGAAAATGGACAAATTGAACTCAGCAATGAAGTCATTGCAACGGTTGTTGGTGGAGCTGCAACAGACAACTATGGGGTCGTTGGGATGGCTAGCCGCAATCAAATTCGTGATAACTTAAATGATATCTTGAAGAAAGAAAACTTTTCTCGTGGCGTAGTAATCCGTCAAGAAGATGAGGGCGTTGCGGTTGATGTTTACATTATTGTTGGATACGGTACTAAAATTTCTGCAATTTGTAGAAATGTACAAGAACAAGTGAAATACAACTTAGAAACAATGTTAGGATTCTCTGCGAACACAGTGAATGTATATGTTCAAGGAGTTAAAATCATTGAAGCGTAATGCTTGTTGATTCTAGTCAGGAGGAAGTAAGAAAAATATGGCAACTATGAAAACTATTACGGCTCAAGATTTCCGCGCAATGGTAGAAATCGGTGAAATGCGTTTATCTGAAAATGCAGAATTCGTAAACTCATTAAACGTATTCCCAGTACCAGATGGAGATACAGGAACAAACATGATGCTCTCTTTCAAATCAGGTGCGGAACGTGTTGCAAACTCTACAGCAACAACTGTAGGTGAGTTAGCACAAGATTTAGCAAAAGGATTATTAATGGGTGCTCGTGGGAATTCAGGAGTTATCTTATCTCAATTATTCCGTGGATTCTCTAAAGCGGTTGTGGGGAAAGATGTCATCACTGGTGAAGAATTAGCCCAAGCATTTACAAACGGTGTGGAAACAGCGTATAAAGCCGTTATGAAACCTGTGGAAGGAACCATCCTTACTGTTGCTCGTGAATCTGCAAAACGTGGTGTTCGCAAACTAGAAACTTCAAACGATATCATCGAAGTAATGGGATCCGTATTACGTGGCGCTGAAAAATCTTTAGCAAAAACTCCAGATTTACTACCTGTATTAAAAGAAGTAGGCGTAGTGGATTCAGGCGGTCAAGGTCTTGTATTCATTTACAATGGATTCTTCGAAGCATTAACAGGGGAAGCCATTCCAGTTCAATCATTACAAAGCAATAAAATCGATTTAAGTTCAGTGGCTCACCACGAAGCAGGCGTTGACTACGAACACGTATCAACAGGTGACATCAAATTCGGTTACTGTACTGAAATTATGGTGAAAATCGGTGAAGGTGAAACAGTCGTAGATACTTTCGACTACGATACATTCCGTAACTATTTAAACGAACTTGGAGATTCTTTATTAGTAGTAGCAGACGATGAGATCATCAAAGTACACGTGCATACAGAGCGTCCAGGTGAAGTCATGAACTACGGACAACGCTTCGGTTCATTAATGAAAGTGAAAGTAGACAACATGCGTCTCCAACACGAAGAAGTGTTAAAAACTGACTACACTGCAAAAGTAAAAGAAGCAGCACAAAAACAAAAAGCGGAATACGGAATCGTAGCAGTTGCTGCAGGTGAAGGTGTTCAAGAATTATTCAAGAGCATGGGTGTAACGACAATCATCAACGGTGGTCAAACAATGAACCCAAGTACGGAAGATATTCTTCAAGCCGTAAAAGAAGCGCATGCTGAAAAAGTCATCGTATTACCAAATAACAAAAATATTCAAATGGCTGCAAACCAAGCGGCTGAAGTATCAGAAGATGCTGCCGTTGCCGTTGTTGCAACTCGTACCATTTCAGAAGGGTTAGCTTCATTATTAGCGTTCAACCCAGAAGCAAGCTTAGAGGATAACCAAGCTGCAATGAGCGAACAAATGACTCTTGTATCAAGTGGTCAAATCACAAATGCGGTTCGCGATACAAACATTGATGGCGTTGAAATTAAAAAAGACGACTTCATGGGGATTGTAGATGGTAAAATTTTAGTAAGTATTGCGGATCGTAAGGAAGCAACTCTTGCGACGGTTGAAAAAATGATTGATGAAGATTCAGAAATCCTAACAATCATCTATGGTGAAGACGCAGAAGCAAGCGAAGTGGAAGAAATCACTGAAGCTGTAGAAGCGAAATACCCTGATGTAGAGGTTGAAGTCCATGAAGGAAACCAACCAGTATACACTTACTTATTATCTGTAGAATAATATAATAAAAAAGAGTACTAATATCCTTCCGGATATTCTCTATAGTCATCATTAAAGCTGTAACGGGACAAGCCTTGGTCTTGTCCCTTTCGAGCCTCAAACAGATGCTAAGAAATAAATTTCTAAGCATCTGTAATTCGCATCGAATACTAGTCGCTATGATGATGACTATAGAATCCGGTAAGGATATTTTTGTACTCTTTTTTTACATAAGTAAATGTATATGGTGGCCGGAACTGCGAAGGGTGTGTGCTTTTCATGCGCAGTTTCCATTTCGATAGAATCCGTAAGTTTCTCCGTCTTTCGCTTTTTCTCCTATTAATAAGTAAGTGTAACTGGTTGGTTTTGGTGCTCACATCAGGGTCTTTCGCTTTGACAGAGGGTGCTTTCTTATTTTCGCGTGCTTTTGAGTCTTCACTCGCCTCCAAATGGGAAAATGGGAACGGAGTGGGTGCTCCTCAAAAATCGTAGTGCTGTGAGGGCAAGCTCTGTACTTGGTAGGACGCACATATAAAATCCCTGCACTGTAGGGTTCAAGGAGAGAGGAAGAAAAATGAGGGAGGGAAGTGCTTTGAAATATTCCTGGGAAGCCTTTCGGATTCTATATTCGCATGAATAGCGAGTGTACTCGATGCGAATTACTGATACTTGGAAAGAATTTCCTAGTATCAGTTTGAGGCTTGAGAGGAAAGGAGACAGTAGGCTCCTTCCGGTACAGCTATTCACGCGAATATGAAGATATCCGAAAGGATGAAAGGAATATTTAGCACAATTTCTTAACTCCTCCCTCATTTTCCTTCCCCTTGACGATTAAACGGAACTTGAATTACACTTATTAAAGTAGAAAGGATGTGATTGGATGAGTGAAGTCTTTCAAAGTGTACAAGTCTTGCCAGGCGTTGGACCGAAACGATTAGAACCATTAGCCGAACTGGGCATTGAGACAGTCTATGACCTGTTAACGCATTTTCCGTTTCGTTATGAAGATATTCAAATTCGTGATGTGCAAACGATTATGGATCAAGAAAAAGTCACGCTAAAAGGGCTTGTGGCGACACAACCGGTTGTGAGCTATTACGGCTTCAAGAAGAATCGATTGGCGTTTCGCATGGCGATTGACCAGCAAGTCATCCAAGTCGCGTTCTTTAATCAACCGTATTTAAAAGATAAAGTCATTCAAGGCGAAGAGATTGCTATCTACGGGAAATGGGATGCAAAGCGCTCTACTTTGATGGGGATGAAAATCTTATCGAATCGAAACATGGAGGACGAAGAAGGGGACCAAGTTGAGGCGGTTTATCGCACGAATAAATCGTTGAAGCAGGCGATGATTCTCAAACTCGTTCAAACGGCGATGGATCGTTTTGAAGATAAAATTCCAGAAGTATTGCCGAAAGAGTTGACGGCGTCGCACCACTTGATGGGGCACCGTGACGCTGTACGGGCGATGCATTTTCCAAAAGATGAACTGGAAAGACAGAGTGCGCAATATCAGCTCGTCTACCAGGAGCTCTTCTTATATCAACTGCGCTTGCAATGGATGCGTCAAAAACGCCACCAGCAAACAAAAGGGCAAGCGGTACTGTATGATAATGCTCAGTTGAAGGCCTTTATTCAGACATTGCCGTTTGAACTAACCGATGGACAAAAGAAAGTCGTGAATGAGATTTGTTTTGACCTGCGTGCACCTTATGAGATGAATCGTCTCTTGCAAGGGGATGTAGGAAGCGGGAAGACGATTGTAGCGACGATCGCCATGGTCGCAACGGCTCTAACAGGCAAGCAAGCAGCGCTTATGGTTCCAACAGAAATTCTAGCGGAACAACATATGCTGACGATTGAAAAATTGATTCAAGGAACACCGTTGAAAGCAGTTTTGTTAACCGGAAGTATGAATCGTTCGCAGAAGAAGCGAAAAGAGTTACTCGCAACGATTGAGAGTGGTGAGGCAAATCTTGTAATCGGGACACATGCCTTGTTCCAACAAGATGTGAATTTTAAAGACTTAGCTTTTGTCGTGATTGACGAACAGCATCGTTTCGGGGTGCAGCAACGTCAGGCTCTGGCTGGAAAAGGAGCGGGAGTGAACGTGCTTCAAATGACGGCGACGCCAATTCCCAGAACACTTGCCATTACAGCTTTCGGAGAAATGGATACATCCATCCTTGGTGAGATTCCTCGTGGTCGTCAGCCGATAAAAACGACTTGGGTTCGTGAGCAGGAAATGGAACAAATTTTTGACTTCGTGGAGCGACAAATTCAAAAAGGGCGCCAAGCCTATATGATTTCGCCCTTAATCGAAGAGTCGGAACATCTCGATGTGCAAAATGCTGAAGAGATTTACCGAATGATTTCAGCGCATTTCTCAGACCGCGTGAAAGTGGGACTTTTGCACGGAAAAATGCCAGCCGAAGAAAAAGAAGCAGTGATGGCAGACTTTAAAGCCAACAAGCTACAAGTACTCGTTTCAACAACGGTCATCGAAGTTGGGGTGGACGTGCCGAATGCCACAGTGATGGTGATTTTAGATGCGGACCGATTTGGGTTAGCCCAACTCCACCAACTGCGTGGACGTGTCGGACGTGGCCAACATGCTTCAACGTGTATTCTAGTTGCGAGTCCAAAAACCGAAAATGGGAAAGAACGCATGCGCATTATGTGCGAGTCGACGGACGGATTTTATCTCAGTCAAAAAGACTTGGAGCTCCGCGGTTCTGGGGATGTATTTGGCGTGAAACAGTCCGGTATTCCAGACTTTAAAATTGCCGACTTGATACGAGATTATGATATACTAGAACAAGCACGTAAAGATGCAATCCTTTATGCCTCGGAAGATCCAGCAGGAGAAAAAGCCGAGACAAAACGCATGAAGGCATTTATCGAACAAACAACGAAAGAAATCAATGGATAACTTCACGGCCACGTGGCTAGAAGAGGAGGAACAACAATGGTAAGAATTGCAATTGACGCAATGGGTGGAGATAATGCTCCAAAAGAAATCGTCCAAGGGGTCGTCCTTGCAGCAAAGGAAATGCCAACTGTCGAGTTTCAATTATATGGAGACGAAGCAAAAGTGAACGCATGCTTGGAGGAATCCCTTCCAAATATTCGCGTTATTCACTGTTCAGAAAAAATCAACTCTGATGACGAACCGGTTAAAGCGATTCGTTCGAAAAAAGACGCTTCAATGGTCGTTGCGGCTAAAGCTGTGAAAGAAGGGGAAGCAGACGCGCTCTTCTCTTGCGGAAACACAGGGGCTCTTCTAACGGCTGGATTATTAGTAGTTGGCCGTATTAAAGGAATCGACCGTCCAGGACTGATGCCAGTGTTGCCTGTTCTTGGAAAAGACAACCGTCAATTTATTATGATGGACGTAGGTGCCAACGCGGAATGTAAACCGAAAAATGTTCACCAATTCGGTATTCTAGGAAGCTATTATTCTAAATACGTTCTTGGTTACGAGAACCCAACGGTCGGCTTATTAAATAATGGAGCTGAAGAAGGAAAAGGGAACGAGCTTTCAAAAGAAGTTTACGGACTCTTAAAAGAAGACGACAGCTTAAACTTCATCGGTAACGTGGAAGCTCGTGACATCTTAACAGGTGCTGCGGATGTTGTCGTGACAGACGGATTCACTGGGAATGCCGTTCTTAAGACCATCGAAGGAACAGCACTTGCGATGATGGGACTTCTAAAAGAAGGCATCAAGGGGCAAGGAATCCAAGGGAAACTTGGAGCGCTCTTACTCAAGAATACCTTCTACGGATTAAAGAATACATTGGACTACTCACAATTCGGGGGTGCGGTGCTCTTTGGCCTTAAAGGAGCAGTCGTGAAATCACACGGTTCTTCAAAATCAGACAGCGTGTACCATGCGATGAAACAAATCGATACAATTGTATCGAGTGGAGTGATTAACGACTTAGTCGCTCACTTTGAACAAGTAGCTGAATAATGAATGAAGCTCTCTTTATGATTGGAAGAGAGCTTTTTTATAGAAAATTATAAATTTAATAAAAGTGCAATAAATTTTTAGGAATTCTCACAAAAAAAGGGTACAATGGGAAAGTACAAAATGTTGCAAGTGCAACTAAAGGAGGAAAGTCTATGTTCAAAGAAGTGAACGAGCAAATTTTAAAATTAATTGAGAAAAATAGTCGTTTAACTCCAGAAGAAATTGCCTCTCTATTAGAAATGGATGTGGAAGATGTAACACGCCGTATTAAAGAGATGGAAGAAGCTAAAATTATTTGTGGTTACCATACATTAATCAACTGGGAAAAAACAGATAACGTAAATGTTTCAGCGGTTATCGAATTAAAAGTAAATCCTCAAAAAGGGAAAGGATTCGACCGTATTGCCGAAAAAATTTATCATTTCCCAGAAGTTGAAGCAGTGTACTTAATGTCCGGTGGATATGATTTCATGGTGCAATTGAAAAAAGCACCAATGCGTGAAATTGCAAACTTCGTATCTTTACGTCTTTCAGTGATTGAAGAAGTACAATCGACTAAAACACATGTTGTATTAAAACAATACAAAGATCACGGCACTATGTTTGTCGGTAAAACAGATGATAAGCGTCAGGTGGTTACTCCATGAATTTAGAAAATATGTTAAATCATAAAATTAAGGACTTGAAACCTTCAGGGATTCGTCGTTTCTTTGATATGGCGAGTGAATATAAAGATATCATTTCCCTAGGGGTTGGAGAGCCTGATTTTGATACGCCTTGGCATATTCGTCAAGAAGCGATCAAAGCGTTGCAAGAAGGTCGTACGTTCTATACAGCCAATGCAGGATTAAAAGAGCTTCGTGAAGAGGTATGTGTCTTTACTGAAGGTCGTCATGGGGTGAAATATGAGCCAATGACAGAATGTGTCATCACTGTTGGAGGAAGTGAAGCCGTTGATATTTCAATGCGTGTTCTTTTGAATCCAGGGGATGAAGTGATTATTTGTGACCCAGGTTATGTTTCATACGTCCCAGCGGTTACAATGGCCGACGGAACTCCAGTGATTCTTCCGTTAAAAGAGGAAAATCAATTCCGTTTAACACCTGAAGATTTAGAAGCAGTCATTACACCGAAAACCAAAGCAATTCTGATGAACTTCCCGAATAACCCAACGGGGGCGATTATGGAACGCGAAGAATTAGAAGCGGTCTGTGAAGTGTTAAAACGTCACGATATTATTGTTGTTTCTGACGAATTATATGGAGAATTAACTTACACAGGAAAACCTCACGTATCTGTTATAGAAATCGATGGCATGCGTGACCGTACAATTTTAATTGGTGGTTTTTCAAAAGCATTTGCGATGACAGGATGGAGACTTGGTTATGCCTTAGCTCCAGCAACAATCATGGAACAAATGTATAAAATTCATCAATTTGCAATTATGTCAGCACCAACGCTTAGCCAATACGCTGGAGTGGATGCGCTACGTAATTCAGATGATGATATTGCAGAAATGCGTGATAGCTATAACCAACGACGCCGTTATTTGGTGAAACGTTTTAAAGATTTAGGCATTCCTTGCTTTGAACCATTTGGAGCTTTCTACATCTTCCCGAACATCTCGCAATTCGGATTGAGTTCTGAAGAATTTGCCATGCGCTTAGTAGAAGAAGAACGTTTAGCCGTTGTTCCAGGAACCGCTTTTGGGGAATCTGGGGAAGGCTTCCTACGTATTTCTTATGCGTATTCGATTGAAGATTTGAAGACAGCGTTAGATCGTATCGAGAACTTCATTACGAAGTTAAGAAATGAAAAATAACAATATGAAAGAATGAAGCTACGGTTATGTACTTCATTCTTTTTATTTTGAAAAGAGTACTGTATTTGGAACGGTTCTATGCTATATTGGGAGTAAAGTAAATGACCATTAAGAGGATTTAACGCTTATGAATACAAGTGAAATCAAAAAATTACATGAATTGTTAAAGGATTTATTGGAATTTTTGCAAAAGCATAGAGGACAACGAAATATTAATTATTTTACGAATACGATTTTGGAGTTAATGGATATACTAAAAATGATGTGTCAAAATCCAGATTTGCATGAATATGTTGATTTATTACGCAGAAAATATAACAGTCTTTTTTTCCCTAGAGAGGGTCTTTCTGATTTTTATGTGATGGATTCAGATTCACATCGCATGAGAGAATATAATACTCAATTGAGTGATTTATTGGAAGAAATTCATCAAACAGAATTATTGAAAGATAGTTAGTTTTTCCTATTTAAAGTAAATGGGACTACTGTAGTCTGGTCTTACTGCTACAGTAGTTTTTTGTTTATTAAAAATCGATTAAAATAAATTTACTAGTGTATAAGGTTGTGCTACACTATGCTTACTTAAAGGAAAGGAGACAACGCTTGAAAGGACGTTTTACAAAGTTTATTGATACCATAATTGCACTCGATAAAGGCGATCATACATTAACGGACAAACAATGGATGAAAAAGCAAAAATGGATGTTCGTCCTGAAGATGTTTTGGGTGATTGTGCTAGTAGCGACCTTTCTTCTAGCAACTAATGTCTCCGTGAGTTACTTTGTTTATTTCTTCTATTTTGCTGGAGTTCTCTATGTACTTACCAAAGTACTCGAGTTTTGTATCCAACGAAGAATGACACAATTAGCTAAGGAGGAATAGAACAATCCAATGAGAATTATTTATTTTGTTATAGCCTGGGTTTCTTTAGCGATAGGGTTACTAGGAATTGTCCTTCCGGTACTTCCAACAACTCCCTTTCTTTTGTTGACCGTCTTTTGTTTCTCAAAGAGTTCAAGGCGCTTTGAAGAATGGTTTCAAAAAACTAAGTTATACCAGCTTTATGTCGCAGATTACCGTGAGACGAAGTCAATTGCGCGTAGTCGTAAAAAGAAAATTATTATTTATATCTATATTTTAATGGCCATTTCTATTTACTTCGCTCCAATTATTTGGGTGAAAATTGGACTTGGCGCGTTGACAGTGTTTATTACTTACTATCTATTTTGGGTGATTCCGGATAAAAAGTAGGAGGGATTCAGATGGTTGAGAAGTTTAAGGCGTTAATAGAAGATTATAAAGTGACAAGAAATGAAAACGAAGATTTTGTCTGGTGGTATGTGCAACGAGTAGCCCCATTTAATTTACGCTACGTGATTGCAGTAGTGCTAATTTTATGCATTGCGGCTATTTATTTTAATATTCAGTACGCGCTCACAACGGTGCTCGTCTTAT
>CAJPNA010000039.1 GCA_905371865.1 uncultured Carnobacterium sp. | reverse complement strand
GTTTTGATGCATATTCACGTTACTGCTATTATAAAATCCGAGGATTCTCCGAAACCATATTATAAGTGTTCTTCTCTCTTCCCCGAATAAAAGCAATATCCACATACGTTATTTTTTCTTTGCGCGTTTGGCTTCGTGAATCAGCTTTAATGCTCTTTTACGTGTCTTGATATTTGGGCTCTTCATTTGTCGATATGCCGTCGCTAAATCTTGTTTCATAACATACACCTCCTATTGCTTCTCTCGTAGTTTACCAACTTGCTTTTTTAATACCAGGAATTAATCCTATATGCGCTAATTCTCTAAATTTGATACGTGACAAGCCAAACTTACGCATATATCCTCTTGGTCGACCATCCTTTAGATCACGAAACTTCAGGCGGTTTGGATTTGAATTTTTAGGCAGTTTTCTTAGTCCGTCAACGTCTCCTGCTTGCTTTAGGGCATAACGTTCTTCAGCGTAACGTTCGATGAGCGCTTTTTGTTTTTCATACTTTGCAATTTTAGATTTCTTTGCCATTTTCTTCTCTTCTTTCTAAATCGGAATAATTACGTTTTACATTGTATCAATTGTTTCCTTTAAAATCAAGTGGTTTACCCCAATAAAAAAAGAGAGCCTTTTTCAAAGCTCTCCTTCAAATCGTATTTATTTAAAATTAGTCAATCCCAACTTCTTTACGAACAACATCTGCAATACGTGTTACGTAATCATGAACGAGTTCATCCGTTGGTGCTTCAACCATGACACGAACAAGTGGCTCCGTACCACTTGGGCGAACAAGCACACGTCCGTTTCCATCCATCTCAGCCTCTACAGCATCGATGACTTCTTTAATCGCTGGAACTTCCATTACACCATTTTTATCACTCACACGAATGTTTACTAATTCTTGTGGGTATGTTGGCACTTCACTGGCTAATTCGCTTAATGATTTGCCAGTTTGTTTCATGACATTCATTAATTGAATTCCTGAAAGTAATCCGTCGCCTGTAGTGTTTAAATCAAGGATAATAATATGTCCTGATTGTTCCCCACCGAAGTTGTAGTTGTTTTTGCGCATTTCTTCAACCACGTAACGATCACCAACTGCTGTTTGAAGAGCAACCATTCCTTCTGCTTCTACCGCTTTATGGAATCCTAGATTACTCATAACTGTTGATACAATCGTATCTTTGCTTAAAGTCCCTTGGTTTTTGAAGTGTTTACCAAGGATGAACATGATTTTATCGCCATCAACGATTGTTCCATTTTCATCGACTGCGATACAGCGGTCGCCGTCTCCATCAAAACTCAAACCGATATCTGCTCCAGTTTTTTTCACAAATTCTACTAAAGCTTCTGGATGTGTTGAGCCCACTCCATCATTAATGTTTACTCCATTTGGTTTATCACCTATTGTGTGGAAGTCTGTATCTAAGTCAGCAAATAAACGAGTTAACATTGAAGCGGTTGCTCCGTTTGCTCCGTCTAATGCTACTTTTATTCCAGATAAAGATTCTACCGTATTTTGTAGGAATTGGCTGTATTTCATTGTTCCTTCTAAATACTCATCGACTGTTCCTAATGCATCTGTAGAAGGACGTGGTAATGTGTCTTCTTTTGCATCTAATAACGCTTCGATTTGTGCTTCAGTTTCGTCCGTTAATTTAAAACCGTCTGAACCAAAGAATTTAATTCCGTTATCTTGCGCTGGGTTGTGTGAAGCTGAAATCATGACTCCAGCAACAGCCCCTTGCACTCGTGTTAAATAAGCTACCCCTGGAGTAGGAATCACTCCAAGTTGCATTACTTCAATCCCTACAGAGAGTAATCCAGCAATTAAAGCATGCTCTAATAATTGACCCGAAATACGAGTGTCACGCCCCACTAATACCCGTGGATGTGCATTCCCTTCTGCTTGCTGTAATAATACATAACCGCCATAACGGCCTAGTTTAAATGCTAATTCTGGTGTTAATTCTACGTTAGCTACGCCACGTACACCATCTGTTCCAAAATATTTACCCATAATTTTCTCCTTTAGCCTTATCTGGCTTGTGTTGTATGTTCTTGTGTCGTTTCGGATTGAGTAGTTGTTTCTCTTGAATCCAAAACACCATAATCTACCACTGTAATAGTGACTTCAACTGCTTCTGGAGTAATGCTATTGACGCCAGATGGTAGTGTTAATGTTACTGTTTTCTTAATGGTTTGAGTCACATTACTCACATCTACTACTACTGGAATAGCTGTAATTCGACTTAAAATCGATTGAGCTCCTAAGATTGTAACTTGCTTAGTAGTTGAATTCAATGAATATGAATAACGTGAAGTCCCACCAGTTGTCGTAAAGACAAGAGGGACTGTTTTTGAGCTAGAAGAAATTGGCACTCGAACTTGTACGCGTTCTGGCTCAATCTTCACAGCAACAGGTTTTCCTGTTGCATCCAAAGCTTGTAGTTCTCCTGTAGTCGTAAAGTCTGATTTTGTCCCTTCAGGAATCGTAACTTTTGCGACCACTTTTTCTACTTGCTTTAAAATTGAATCCGCAGCTTTTACAATGACCGTTCCTGGAGAAGTCGTTCCATCTCCAATTTGATAGCCATTTCCAATATTTGAAGAATCAACCGTTACATTAACAGGAAACTCTTTAGCATTCTTCTTCTCAATCGTTATTTCAACATTTTCTGGTGAAACAATACCTGTGACTCCAGTTGGAAGACCTGAAACTGAAAGAGAAATCGTATGCTTTCCTTCTCCTAACTCTGTTAAATTTGGCGTAGTCACTTTGTACGAACCATTACTTGATGTACTTAAAATCAAACTACTTGTTCCTTCAAGACGTAAAGAAACAGAGTCTGGTAAACCTGTTACTGAGTACTCTTCACTGTTGATATCTACATAAATTGGCACATTTGTAATCGTGTTTGAACTTGATTGTGGATTTAAAGTGCTTGAACGTAATCCGGAATTAGCGTCTTTAGCTAAAATAAATAGAAAGATACTTAGAACTAAAGACATCAACATGAGAAATGATTTTTTATTCATCCAATTAGCCATTCGAACGTCCCCCTTTAAAGATCGCACGTATCCATCGAACGACTGCTGGATCCATCTCATCGTCTCCTTCTACCACTAAACATTGCGACAAGACTTGAACTAATTCTTCAGAAGAAAGTTCCCTATGTAGTTTTTCTCGAATCGCTACACTCACCTTTCCAGTTTCTTCGGAAATAATAATCGTAATCGCATCGCTCACTTCACTTAGCCCAATCGCAGCACGGTGACGTGTTCCTAATTCTTTTGGAATCATCATATTCTCAGACAGTGGTAAATAACAGGCCGCTGCAGCAATATGATAATCACGAATAATCATTCCCCCATCATGTAATGGGGTATTTGGAATAAAAATATTCGTAATCAATTGATTAGAGATTTCAGAGTGAATCGGAATCCCGGTATTAATAAATTCTTCTAGAGAATTCCCTTGTTCAATCGAAATTAGAGCTCCAATTCTTCGTTTTGCCATATATTGAATGGCTGTATTCAACTCATTAATCATAATTTCTGCTTCATTGGCACTTTCAGATTTACGTGAGAAGAAATTCGAACGACCGATATGTTCCAATCCACGACGAATCTCTGGTTGGAACACAATCAAGGCAGCCACAACCCCCCACTGAATCACGAAGTTCATAATCCAGTCTAAAGTAGTTAGACCAAGGAAAAAACTAATAAATTTCATTGCAGCAATTGCCGCAATTCCTTTCATTAAATGAATCGCCCTTGTTCCTTTAATAATCACTAAAATATTATAGAGAATGTACCAAACAATCAAAATATCAATCAGATTGCGAAAACTCCCCCATGAAAATAAACTATTCCAATTTATTTGCATAAAGTTAACCTCTCTTCCACCAATATGTACCTTTCTATTATAGCACAGATAAGAGCTAAACGAAAAAAAGCGCGGATTTTAATGAAGACATTCATGAACTTCCTCCTCGCTTTCTTTAGGGTTTCAAAATAAAAAAACGTTCTACCAATTTGAATGATAGAACGTTTTATGATTTTTTATTCCTCTTCTGTCTCTGTATTTGCAATGTAGTAAGAATAACCACCCGTCACTGCTAGCACCACTACTAGAATCATCGTAGCTACCAAAATTGCAATATTATTTACCATAAAGATTGCTGTTAAAATCATTAATACTCCAGCAATAATAGAAGCAAAGCCAAAGAATCGTTGAGTTTTACGGAAAGCTACATCATTATTTTTTAGCCATGACGCACGGAATCCAAAGTGTTTTGTATTGTCTTTAATTTTAGGAGAGAGATTTCCAATCAGGATAAAGAAAATCCCAAGGATGAATGTCAAAAAACGCCCCACTTGCGTCCCAATCGTCACTCCATTTAAATACAACCAAAATTGGAAATAAGCAACAACATTCAGTAATAGTAAAACTAACCAACTAATAGAACGAGCGGTCTTCACATTCCCTCCTGTTAATTTAGGAGAAGTGCTAGCAATACGAATGATAAATCCAACAATGGCCACAATCACCGGATAAATTAAAATTGTAAATCGATTGGCAGTGCCGGTAACATTTCCAGAAAAGTCGAAATTAGATACAATGGTCTCCGGTAAAAACCACACTACTACTAAAGCCACAACGAGTGGTGCGAACATCAATGCAATATAAGTATATTTTTTTATTTGTTTTACTTGTTCCATTTTATTTTCCCCCAATAATTTGATTGATCCATACAATGGCTTCGTCCAGTACGGTCAAATTCAATTCATAATAAATAAAATTTTTATAACGTGTTTCGTAGATTAAATCTGCTTGTTTTAATTTTCTAAGATGATAAGACAAAGCTTGCGGCGTCATCCCAATTAACTCCGCTAAATCACCTGTATTGGTCTTCCCTTTACGCAGGATTTCCAAAATTTGGCGGCGCGTTTCGTCCGAAAGAGCAGACATTACTTCATTAACAGCCATCTCCTCAACTTCTTTCTATTTAAATTTATCTTTAAGTAGATTATACTCCTGAGGGATGTAAAATGCAATATCTATTTAAAATATTTTTTAATAGATTTTCGTGTAAAAGAAAGATGATACCAACGATTTCTTACGGTATCATCTTTTTAAATTTGTTTTTCTCTTAAATTAAAGTGCGTCACTTAAACGTGCAAACTCTTCAATCGTCAGTGTTTCTGCACGTCTGGATGGGTCGATACCTGCATCTTCTAATGCAGCAGCCAAGCTTTCTTTTGTATGGATATCCCCAACGTAAGCTTTAGCTAAATTATTCCATAGTGTTTTACGACGTTGCACGAAACTATTCTTCACGAGCGCAAAAAATTTCGCTTCGTCTTTTACTTCCACGAGTGGTTTCTCGCGACGTTTTAACACCAGAATCGCAGAATCCACATTCGGAGCAGGATTAAAGACCGTCTTCGGCACGATAAATCCAATGCTCGCTTCGCAGAAATATTGAATCGCAATCGTGAGCGATCCATACGCCTTCGAATTTGGCTCAGCGGTCATTCGTTGTGCCACTTCTTTTTGCATCATCATCGCAAAACCATCAATTGGCAATTTCGATTCTAATAAGTTCATAATGATTGGCGTTGTGATATAGTACGGCAAGTTGGCCACGACTAATAATGGCTCATTGATGTCGAAATGCTCTCCGATGACTTGCTCTAAGTCGACGTCCAAGATGTCGCTATGAACCACCGTTACGTTATCGTATGGGGCCAATGTTTCATCGAGCACCGGCAACAAACGGCCATCGATTTCAAACGCCAGCACTTGTTTGGCTTCTCTTGCTAGACGTTCGGTCAACGCACCAATCCCTGGTCCGATTTCAATGACGTTTGTCGTTTTGTCGACTCCTGCCACTTCTAGCATACGCGTTAAAATATTCGGTTCAATTAGGAAGTTTTGCCCTAGACTCTTCTTTACCGTTAGCCCATGACGTTCCATAATCTCGCGCGTTCTTTTCGGCGTCGCGATATCCTTTATTTCATTCATGTTTGTCCTCATTTTCTAAGACAGCCTCAAGTGCCGCCCTTAATTGTTCTTCTGTAATACCAAATAATTGTAATCTTTTCGCGAACTGTTTTCCATTCGTATGGCCAATTTTTAGAAAATCCGCCACTGCTTGACGTCTCGTTGCTGAATCCGGTCGTCCGATAAACCCAAGCGCCATCAGTGTTGCCTGTGAAATCACTGGCTCTCCTGTTTCCGTTGAAATTTCATGCACCGATTCGAGCGCTCGCTGGATGGCTTCGGTGCTCGCGTGTTCCACCCCTAGACTCTTATGATTGTCCTTTCTGACGGCTTCTTCGCGTTCGATAAAGGCATGCTTTACGCCAGGCACGCGCTCTTGAATGATATTTCGAATACGAGTCCCAGGATAATCAGGGTCCGTAAACACAATCACTTCACGCGTTTGGAGCGCCTTTTGAATAAGCGCAATCGTTTCTTCGTCAATCGCCGAACCGTTTGTTTCAATCGTTTCGATGTCCGGATAGATTTCTCTCAAGCGTCTTGTATCGTCTCGCCCTTCTACGACAATGACTGGATTCATAACAAGCCTCTTTCTTCCATGCGGAATAGCTTGATGGCATTTTGTGTTGTTTGAGCTGCCACTTCTTCCCAAGCAATGCCGCGTTCTTTGGCAATCGTTTCAACGACATAGCGCGTATAGCCAGGTTCGTTTCTCTTTCCACGGTAAGGTACGGGCGCTAAATACGGCGCATCAGTTTCCACTAACATACGGTCGAATGGAACTAATTTTGCACATTCTCGAACTTGTGGCGCATTTTTGAAGGTCGTCACACCGCTAAAGGAAATATGCATGCCTAAGTCTAAGAAACGCTTCATATATTCCAGGTCGCCATTATAACTATGCATAATGCCCCCGATATCTTGAATACCTTCTTCTTTTAGAATCTTGTAGCAATCTTCTGTCGCATCGCGGTTATGAATCACAATTGGCAATTTCATTTCTTTGGCAATCGCGATTTGGCGACGGAACACTTTATCTTGTTCCTCGGGTGTTGAATCTTTCCAATAGTAATCGAGTCCCATTTCCCCCATCGCTACCACTTGTGGATGCGTCAAACGTTCCTGTAGCCAATTTTCTATTTCTTTATTGTATTGATAGGCTTCGGTAGGGTGCCACCCGATAATCGAAACGACTTCTTTGAACTCTTCACTGAGCTCCAGACTTCGCGTAATTGTATCCGTATCGAAACCCACCACCGCAAAGCGCGTTACCGCAAGTTCCTTTGCACGCGCGATAACCTCTTTTTCTTCTCCTGTAAACGCAGATACATTTAAATGCGTATGCGTATCAAAAATCATCATTTCGCCTCTTATCTTGTTGCCCCATTTAAGAATGGGTTTGTCGCAATTTCATCTTTTAGCGTTGTTGGTTCCCCGTGTCCTGGGAAAATCACCGTTTCAGCAGGTAATGGCAATAAGTATTTGTGGATCCCTTCCATTAACTCTTTATGGCTTCCGTATGGAAAATCACTACGTCCAACGCTGCCTTTAAACATCACGTCCCCACCGATAACAAATCCATTTTCTCTAAAAATAAAGATGGTTCCACCAGGTGAGTGCCCTGGAATATGCGCTAATTCCGGTTCAAAACTTCCAACTTTCCATTTGCCCATTTCTTTAGGGAAATAACCATCCGCTGGCTTAGTGGTAATATTTTCTCCAGAGTAATAGGAACGATTCAATTCTGGATCGTGTAAAAATACTTTTTCCAACTCATTCATATACAATGGAATATTGTATTCCTCACGAAGCGCATCTACTGCTCCGATATGGTCTCCGTGTGCATGTGTTAATACAATTGCAACAGGCTTCAACCCTTCTTCTTTAATTAATTGTTTAATATCCTCGGCTTGTGCACCTGGGTCAAAAATCACTGTTTCTTTATTTTCATCAATTAAAAAATAGACATTTTCTTCTAAACGTCCTACTGGAATGCTTAATAACTCCATCTGTATTCCTCCTTTAGGTCTCCTCTTAACTCTACATAAAATAGTGAGTTCTTGCAATCAAAAAACGCCCAAGCATAGAGCCCAGACGTCTGTTGATTAATCATTGATTAATTTTTTCAAATCGATGGCTTTGTTTAATGCCGTCATCAACGGAACACCCGCTAATAATACGACGATTTCACCAAAGAATGTTTGTGCGTAACTTAGCCAGAATGGTAAACCTAGTGCTAAGTTCAATTCAATCGCCACTAAGAAAATCATCACACTGAAGACTCCTGCTAAAACAAACATACGTGTTTTAACGTCTTTCACTGATTTGAAGATAAATGCGCTGATAGCGAATGAAGCAATTGTATGTCCTAATCCGAATACTAAGTCATACAAACCTAGACCAGACGCTGACATAAAGACTGAGTTGACAAGTAATACACCGGCAACCACACCGATTCCGTATTTTTTGTCAAAAGCGAATAAGTGGTTCAACATTTCCGCAATACGAAATTGAACATCTCCGAATGCCATAAATGCTGTTAATGATGTAACGACCACATAAAGCGCTGCGATGATTGCGTTAATCACAATCAATTTTGATTTTTTATTTTGCATGTTACTGCCTCCTAGTTTTTTATTGAGGGATGGTTTCGAACCTCATCGGCAAAAACGCCATGTGCTATTGTACTATAAACAGCGTAAGATTGGTAGTCTTAAGTTGAATTTCTTTATCCTCTACAAATTTGTTCTTTGAATTTCTTCTTACACCGTTTGTGAGCCCCTTTTACAGAGGTAACCGACTTATCGAAGTGATCTGCCATCTCTTCAAACGTCTGTCCGTCTAACACCCCCAGAAACACTTCTCTTTCAAAGCGAGATAAGTGATGGAAGTATTCCTCCGCATCCTCATGCAAAAACACTTGTTTCTCGCAAGATTCTACGGAAGCTGACATCAACGCTAGCTCCCCTTTATCCCCGTGGATTAGAAGATTATGAGGAACTACTCTTTGTCGATGCTCCCTTCTCAAACACTCCACTGCTAAGTTTTTTAGGCAGCGTTGATAATAACCCGCAAATGAAACAGCATGCTCTTCATTATATTTATCTAATGCTCGTAACATCATGACTCTAGCTTCTTGAGCAAAATCTTCTTGATCCATCTCATGAAAGAAATAATGATGATTCATACTAGCAATTAAAGGCTCAAATCTCTTTAACAACTCGGTAATTGCCTCCTCATTATTTGCTTTAGCTAAGTGAACTACTTCCGACAACTCTTTCTTTTCCATAAAATAACCTCCCTATAAATTCCTCCCTCATTCCTTCTCCACTTCAGTATATTGATTAACAAACATAAAAAGCCCTAGTTTTATCGGATAAAACCAAGACTTCTTAAGAATTAAATTCATTTTTCTTCTTGAAAATAAAAAATAGGATTATTTCCTAACCTTCTTAATTGCTTTTGGTAGAATTTCTACTCTTCTCTTTTCTCTTGAAATAATGCACACCATAAGTTTGATAGAAATCGACTTTCAGCTGTACGAATCGTTTCAAGTCTCTTAACAATTGATATAATTGCGCTCTTTTTTCAAATTCGCGTCTTGTTTGCGGCAAAGGTCTTTCTCGAAAATGTTCTAACATGTCTTCAATCTCATCAATGAGTTGACTCGCTGTGTTTTGTTCTGCTAATTGCTCTGCCGTCTGTTTAAACATTTCAGACAAGATGGCCATTTCTTCCCCATCCCAGCGAAATTCATTTAAATTGAGCGCCATAATTTCTAATAACTTTGTTTGATCACGTCGCATTTCAAAATACTGTTCATCATAGGTGATTTCACTTGTTAGATAGTTCT